>JBDLPZ010000019.1:0-14845 GCA_039800825.1 Actinomycetota bacterium | reverse complement strand
GTCCCAAGCATTGGGACTGCGACGCGTGCCACGGTGCCGCCACCCTCTCGCGGAGTAATGGTCAAACTGCCTCTTAAGTCCTGAGTGACGATGGTGCGCACGATCGACAGACCAAGTCCCTCGACTATTCCCGATTCTGGAATTCCAGGACCATCGTCCTCAATCGTCACAACGAGCTCGTTCGAGCGTTGTGCTTTAACAACGACGGCACCCTCGGTCTCACGCAGAGCGATGCCATGTTCGACGGCATTGCTCACTAGTTCGGTCAAGGCCATGGCCAGCGCCGTCGCATGCTCCGAACGCAGCACACCGAAACTTCCCTGCACAGTGATCGTGCCGCGCCGCATGTCGCGAGTCATGTCACGCACCATCAACGTCAATCGCTGTGCGACTTCGTCGAAGTCAACATATGTGCCTGGCTCGTGTGCGAGTGTTTCGTGAACGGTCGCAATCGCGGCGACGCGACGCTGCGCTTCTTCGAGCGCTTGGCGCACTTCGTCAGAATCGCTGCGGCGTGACTGCAGTCGAAGGAGCGCAGCCACGGTCTGAAGATTGTTCTTTACGCGGTGATGAATTTCGCGGATCGTTGCATCTTTCGTCAGCAATGCGTTTTCGCGGCGGCGCAGCTCACTGATATCGCGAAGCAAAACCAGCGCACCGATTCGCTGACCGCCGGTCTCGAGTGGAATCGAACGCAAGGTCATCACTGCACCTGCGTTTTCAACTTCCGTTTCACCAGAGGCGCGACCACCAGCGACCAACATCAGTGATTCGTTGGCAGGTCCTGGACGACGCGTCAGTCGCATTAAGGTGTTAGCGAGATGCTGGCCATCGATACCGAATGCGAGACCGAGTCGGTGGCAGGCAGAAACTGCGTTAGGGCTTGCAAACACGACCACGCCGTCTTCGTCGATTCTCAGCAGACCGTCGCCGACGCGAGGTGGCGACGAGATACGACCGACGCCATGACCTTGAGGGAACTGACCTTCGGATGCCATCAACGCGAGTGCATCAAATGCCTCGAGGTAGTTGGTCTCGAGCGCGCCCTCCGAGCGAGACTCGATGCCGTCATGACGAGCGAGCACCGCGATGACTTTGCCGCCCCGCACGATCGGGTAAGCCTCTTCGGACTGCGGCACCAGCGGGCGCAAGAGGTGACGGTCGAGGGCTGGTTTGCCAGAGTTCAGTGCGCGGTCGAGAGCGGGTCGACGGCCCTTGGGGTTGAACTGCCCCACGATGTCCTGCGGGATGCGGGTGGGGCCAGTCGTCGGGCGCACCTGGGCGCCGGCCACAAAGCCGCCGTCATTCCACGTGGGCAGCCACAGGGTGAGGTCACTAAATGCGAGGTCAGACAGCAGCGACCATTCAGCGACGAGCGCCTGAAGTTGGTCAATTTCTTCAGGGCTGAGCTCAGTGCGCTCCGTTGCGAGGTCGGCCAGCGTTGCCATGGCTGCAGCGTAGGGGCGCAGACAGCCGAGCGGGAGGTGGCGTACCCTTAGCCACCTTGCACGGCCTTGGGGTCGTCAACGACATCAAGGAGCATCATGAGCAAGCGCGGACGTAAGAAGAAGGATCGCCGCAAGAAGGGCGCAAACCACGGCAAGCGCCCTAACGCATAAGCCTTAGCAAAAAGACCCAGTCTTCGGACTGGGTCTTTTTCGTTCCTGCGGCTAACTAGGCGCTACTAGGCGTACCTAGTTCTCGCGAATTTCGATGGTGAAGGTCTGCGTCACGACGACGCCGGTTACCCACTCGACTCGCGACGATGCGATTCGTTGGATCACCTGTTCACGAAGTCGATCTGGTGCGGCCTCCGTCGGGCAGCAGCGCTTAACGGAATCTTTGACTGTTCGCTCGAGGTCGGCATGTGCTTTGCACGGTGGGCACGCATCGAGATGTGCATTGACGACCTCGTTGGCTTCTGGCGAAAGCTCACCATCGACGAACTGGCACATCGCGTTCATTACGCGGTCACAGAGCGAGCGATGCTGGTTCATGACTCATCCTCCGACTTCGGCGCGATGACGCCCATTTCGATTGCGTGTTCGCGCAATGCTTCGCGCAGACGCTTGCGACCTCGGTGGATACGCGACATCACCGTGCCGAGTGGCACACCCACAATCTCGGCGATCTCTGCGTACGAAAAACCTTCGGCATCTGCGAGGTAGACAGCAGTACGAAACTCCTGTGGCAATGCCATGAGCGCATCGAGAACTTGGCCGTCTGGCAACGCACGCAAAGCTTCGGCTTCTGCCGATGGTGCCGCGGTATCTGCAGCAGCTTCGAGGCGCGACAACTCCCAGTCCTGCAAGTCATCAATCTGCGATTCGAGTGGCTGACGCGATGCCTTGCGGTAGTTCGTGATGAACTGGTTTTGCATGATGCGAAACAGCCAGGCCTTGATGTTGGTGCCATCTTCAAACGATGCGAACGCCGCGAATGCTTTAGCGAAAGTCTCTTGGACCAGGTCCTCAGCGTGCTGCGGATCGCGAGTCAGCCGAAGTGCGCCTGAGTAAATGGTGTCGAGTAGCGGCAGTGCATCTCGTTCAAAGCGCGCCATCAGATCGGCTCGCTGGTCGAGTGCCAGCGCTCCGGTCGGCTTCACGACAAGTGCGTCCCCCGGACGCGTCGTGCGCTCTTTGGTCATGAGCACCACAGTAACCCCTTAATTAAGGACTCTTCATCCCTAACGACAGAGGACTGTTAATTGTTTCCGATATTCACAAGAAGTTCTGAGTCGTTATTTCCGACTTTGTTGACTCGGGTCGAAATCGGGTAGGCCTCAATGACGCTCGGCGCGGTCGGGTCCATGATTTTGAAGAGGTCTTGCTGTGAGGTCTGGCCCGAGAGCCAGGTGGACCACTCATTGCGCTCGAGGACGACCGGCATGCGGTCATGGATGTATTCGAGGTCGGAGGCCGCGTCAGTCGTGACGAGAGTCATCGTGCGCAGCCACTGTCCCGTGTCGGGGTTCTTCCACGCCTCGAGCAGGCCGGCCATCACGACTGGGTTGTGATCGGCGCGATGAAAGAAGAAGGGCTGCTTGGTGTTGTTGACGCTCTGCCATTCGTACCAGCCTGAGGCGGGTACCAGGCAGCGGGTCTTGGCGAACGCGTTGCGGAACGACGGCTTCTCGTCGAGCGTATCGGCGCGAGCGTTGGGCCAGGGGCGCTTGGCATCCTTGGCCCACGACGGAATGAGGCCCCACGAGACGATGCGCATGGCTCGCTCGCCGCTTAACTCGTCGACGACGTAGACGGGGTGCGTCGGCGCGACGTTGTAGTTAGGTGGCAGTGGCTCGAGTGATTGATCGGGCAACTCAAGAAACATCTTGAGCTCATCTGGGTTCTCAGCTGCCGCATAGCGTCCGCACATGCGAGAACTCTGCCAGAGGCTCGAGCGGGCTCCGATACCCTGCGCCCTGTGACTTCTGATCTTTGGAACGCCCCTCGTGCGACCCGTCCGGTGCGCGCGACTGTCGCTGTACCTGGTTCGAAGTCAGTGACCAACCGTGCGCTCGTGCTCGCTGCACTCGCCGATGGTCCTTCCCTCATCTCCAAGCCACTGCATGCTCGCGACACTGCCCTCATGGCCGCGGCGCTCAACCAGCTGGGTGCTCGCGTCGAAGAAGTCGCCACTGACCACGGAATCGACTGGCATGTGACGCCAGGCGCGTTCGCTGGACCTGCGACGATTGACTGCGGGCTCGCTGGCACCGTGATGCGGTTCTTGCCACCTGTGGCTGCGCTCGCGACGGGTCTGATCCGCTTTGATGGAGATCCACGCGCCCGGGTGCGTCCGATGCGCGCGATCATTGATTCGCTGCGGCAGCTCGGCGTCGAGGTCGATGATGACGATCGCGGCACCCTCCCCTTCACCTTGACTGGCGTCGGGTCGGTCGCTGGTGGCGAAGTCGTCGTCGATGCGACGGCGAGTAGTCAGTTCGTCAGTGCGTTGCTGCTCGCTGGTGCTCGCTACGACCAGGGCGTTGTGATTCGCCACGAGGGCGCTGCGCTGCCGTCTATTCCGCACATCGACATGAGCGTCGAGATGCTGCGCGAGCGTGGCGTGCGCGTCGATGTCGCGATCTCATCCGAGCAGTCGGCCTCGTGGACCGTACATCCGGGCCCAATCGCTGCGATGGACATGACGGTCGAGCCTGACTTATCGAATGCAGCTCCGTTCTTGGCGGCCGCCATGGTGACTCGTGGCAGTGTGACGATTCCAGACTGGCCGAGCCGCACGACGCAGCCAGGCGCGCAGTTGCCTGCGTTGCTCGAATCGATGGGTGCAACCACTTCTCTGGGTGCTGACGGCTTGACGGTCAACGGGCCGGATCAGTTGCTCGGTTTGAATGCGAATCTCAAAGAAGTCGGCGAACTCACGCCAGTGCTCGCTGCGCTGTGCGCGGTCGCGACGACCGAGTCGCATATCAGTGGCATCGCACACTTGCGTGGCCATGAGACCGATCGTCTCGTAGCACTGGCGACTGAAATCAATCGCGTCGGCGGCAATGCGACTGAGACCGAAGACGGTCTGGTTATCAAGCCTGCGGTGCTGCATGGCGCTGATGTCGAGTCATACGACGATCACCGCATGGCGACAGCAGGTGCGGTCATCGGCCTCGTCGTCGATGGCGTGCGCGTCGAAGACATCGGCACGACGGCCAAGACGCTGCCGAACTTTGATCAGATGTGGTCGGACATGCTCTCTCAGGACAATGCATGAGTTCTCGTCATCATCATCTCGATGAAGATGACGTGCGCTCACGTCCAGGTCGCAACAAATCGCGCCCACGCTCTAAGGATCGTCCATCACATAGCGACCGCTCCCCTGGTTTTGTTGTCGCTGTCGATCGCGGTCGATTCACTGTCGTGGTTGATGAAGGCGCTGACACCGAGCGCGAGGTGTATGCCATCAAGGCGCGCGAGCTTGGCCGCAAGGGTGTGCTCGTCGGCGATCGTGTCGGACTCGTCGGCGACATCAGTGGCGCGACGGACACTCTCGCTCGGCTCGTCGCCGTCGACCCGCGTACATCGCTGCTTCGCCGTTCAGTGGATGACGCTGACGACAGCGAGCGCGCCATCGTTGCGAATGCACAACAAGTCCTGATTGTGCAGGCTTTGGCCGATCCGGTTCCTCGCTTAAGGTTTATCGACCGCTGCATCGTGGCTGCGCTGGACCAAGGCATCGTCCCGATTGTGGTGCTGACGAAGAGTGACCTCGCTAGCGACGAAGAAATTCGCGAGACGCTCAACGCGATGGACATCGACATCTACACAACTCGTCGCGATGGCGATGTCAGCGAGCTCGCCGACGCACTCGAGGACAAAGTGAGCGTGGTCATCGGCCATTCAGGTGTCGGCAAATCAACGCTCGTCAACAAACTTGTTCCCAACGCTTACCGGCTGACTGGTGACGTCAACGACGTCACGGGTCGCGGCCGTCATACGTCGACTTCGGCGGTGGCCCTCGAGCTTCCTTCAGGCGGCTGGATTATTGATACACCTGGCGTGCGCTCGTTTGGTCTCGGGCACATCGATGTCGAAAAACTCATTACGTTCTTCCCCGAACTCGAAGATGGCACCGAGCGCTGTCCACGCGCCTGCTCGCATATCGAAGAAGAGTGTGGGCTTGATGCGTGGATTGAGGACAACAACATTCCTGCGTCGCGACTTGATTCGCTGCGACGACTCACTCGCTCACTTCAGGCCGGCGACTAGCCTGTGCGCGTGACTTTTTCTCTCGAGGCTGATCTCGTCCTTGCTGTGCAGATGGCGGATGCGGCGGATGCGCAGTCGATGGCTCGCTACCGCGCGAGCGACCTTCGCGTTGAGACCAAGCCTGACCTGACGCCTGTGACCGAGGCCGACCAAGCCGTCGAACGACTGATTCGCGACATGCTCGCAGCAGAACGTCCTGACGATTTGATCGTCGGCGAAGAGTTCGGTGGCGACGATGCGCTGACGCCGGTGCGCCGCTGGATCGTTGATCCGATCGACGGCACCAAGAACTACGTGCGCGGCGTCCCCGTCTGGGCGACTTTGATTGCACTGGCCGATGCGGACGGCATTGCGCTCGGTTTTGTGTCTGCTCCTGCGCTCGGCCGCCGCTGGTGGGCCACTCGCGACGGCGGAGCTTTCACTCGCGATGTAGACGGCTCGACCCGCGCGATTCACGTCAGTGCGGTGGCCAACATCAGTGACGCGAGTTTCTCGTTCTCGGATGCAGTCGGCTGGGATCTCCACGGCGAGGCGGGCCCGACTGGTTTGCAGACGCTCGTCTCGAGTGCATGGCGAACCCGCGGCTACGGCGACTTCTTGTCACACATGCTCGTGGCCGAAGGTGCCGTCGATATTGCGGCCGAACCTCAGCTAGCGCCTTGGGATGTGGCGGCACTGGTGCCGATCGTCGAGGCAGCTGGCGGCCGCATGACTGGTTACGACGGCCGCTCATGCCTTGAGTCAGGCTCCGGATTGACCTCCAACAGTCTCCTCCACGACTACGCGCTCGATTTATTTAGGTAACTAGGCGCTCGGTAGGCTGCACCCTGTGTCTAAAGTCTTAGGGTCATTGCCAGTTGGTGAACGAGTCGGAATCGCATTTTCAGGCGGTCTCGATACTTCTGTAGCGGTCGCGTGGATGCGCTCCAAGGGAGCAATCCCCTTCACGTACACGGCTGATCTCGGCCAATACGACGAGCCGGACATCGAGTCGGTGCCAGGTCGCGCGGCTCAGTACGGCGCTGAGCTCTCCCGCCTCGTCGACTGCCGTAAGGCCCTCGTCGAGGAAGGTCTCGCAGCCATCGCTTGCGGCGCTTTCCACATTCGCTCGGGCGGCAAGCAGTATTTCAACACCACGCCTCTCGGCCGCGCTGTCACCGGCACGCTGCTCGTGCGCGCCATGCTCGAAGACGGCTGCAACATCTGGGGCGACGGCTCGACCTACAAGGGCAACGACATCGAGCGCTTCTACCGCTACGGCTTGCTCGCCAACCCTGCGCTGCGCATCTACAAGCCTTGGCTCGACGAAGCGTTCGTCACCGAACTCGGCGGCCGCACTGAAATGTCTGAGTGGCTCGCGGCGCACAACCTGCCGTACCGCGACAGCGTTGAGAAGGCGTACTCGACTGACGCCAACATCTTGGGCGCAACTCACGAAGCTAAGACCCTCGAACACCTAAACGTTTCACTCGAGACCGTGCAGCCCATCATGGGCGTTCGCTTCTGGGATCCAGCAGTCGCCATCGAGACCGAAGACGTCACGATCCGTTTCGAACAGGGTCGCCCTGTCGCGATCAACAACAAGCATTTCGAAGACTCTGTCGAGCTGATGCTCGAAGCCAACGCAATCGGTGGCCGTCACGGTCTCGGCATGGCAGATCAGATTGAGAACCGCATCATCGAAGCGAAGTCGCGCGGTATCTACGAAGCTCCAGGTATGGCGCTTCTGTTCATCGCGTACGAACGTCTGATGTCTGCGATTCACAACGAAGACACCATCGCCAACTACCACGCAGAAGGCCGTCGTCTCGGTCGTCTTCTGTACGAAGGCCGTTGGCTTGATCCTCAGTCGCTGATGTTGCGCGAGTCGCTGCAGCGTTGGGTCGCATCCGCGATCACTGGTGAGGTTGTTGTGCGTCTGCGTCGCGGCGATGATTACTCAATCATCGACACGCGTGGCCCAGCGTTGAGCTACCACCCAGACAAGCTGTCGATGGAACGCACTGAAGATGCAGCGTTCGGTCCGACTGATCGCATTGGTCAACTCACGATGCGCAATCTTGATATTGCAGATACGCGCACGAAGCTTGAGATGTACGCAGTTCAGGGTCAGCTCAGCCTGAGCCACAAGGCTCTCGTCGGCGAACTCTCTGCGGGCGGCGCTGCTGAAATTTCGGCTGCTGAAGATGTCGACGCAGAAGCTTCGCTTGATCGTGCAGCCATGGAAGCCGGCACCGACTAACTTTGCGGTACGTGCAAACTCCCTATGTGGTACGTGGCGAGTGCACTTTGCGGTACGTCGCCAGGTCGTAACTGGTACGCGCACAGGTTCAAAACGACAGATTCCCGTACACAGCCTTCAATTTCGAGGAGCTGGTACGGGATTTTGTCGCTGGGCGACATTTTCACGTACCACCTCGGGAAAATATCGAGCAAAATCCGTGAAACTGTCGTTTTACGTCAATTCCGCGTACCACCTCGCGCCTTGGCCACTTCATTAAGCGCGACGTACGCGAGAATCAACACGAACAATGTGCCGAGCAGACTCATCGGAATGGCTACGAGCTGAACCGAAGCGCCGAGCGCAATGAACGGCAAGGCGAACACAATCAACGCGAGCGCGCCGGTTGCGACTGCGAGACCGCGAGATGGTCGGCTTCGCCAGAACGGCAACGTCGTGCGCAACACAAGCATCGCAGCGAGTTCAGTCAGAGTCGATTCGACGAACCACGAAGTCCTGAACAACTCCTGGCTCGCGTCGACTCCATAGATCAGCACGCCGAACGTCAACAAATCAAATACCGAGCTGACTGCGCCGAACCGAATCATGAATCGCCGCACTTCGGCGACATCCCACAAACGCGGGCTCCGCAACTCGTGATCGTCGACGTTATCGCCGGAAATCGCAAGGTCGGGGAAGTCGCTCAGGAAGTTGAGCAGCAGAATCTGGCTCGGCAGCAGCGGCAAGAACGGCAGGAAAAGCGATGCAATCGCCATCGAGATTGTGTTGCCGAAGTTGGCGCTGATCGTGACCTTGATGTACTTCAACGTGTTGGCGAAGGTTCGCCGGCCGAGGCGCACGCCGTTGGCAACGACGGACAAGTCTTTGTCGAGAAGCACGATTGCGGCAGCGGCTTTAGCGACGTCGACGGCGGTGTCGACAGAAATGCCGACGTCTGCCGCCTTGAGTGCGGCGGCGTCGTTGATGCCGTCACCGAAGAAGCCGACGGTCTGACCCGACTTCTGCAGGATGCGGACGATTTGTTGCTTCTGCAATGGATCGACAGCCGCGAACACTCGAGCTGTGCGTACCTGATCGACGAGTTCCTGCTCCGAGTCGTTGCGCAACATTTCACCGGTTATGACCATCTCGTTGGGGATGCCGACCTCCGCAGCGACCGCTACCGCAACTCTCTCGTTGTCCCCTGTGATGACATACACATCAATGCCAAGTTCCTTGAGATCCGCGAGCGCAATCGCAGCATCTGGCTTGATGGGATCTTCGAAAACTAACAAACCACCGAAAGTCATCTCGGCCTCAATGATTTCCTGCGATACAGCCCGTTTGGTCGCAATCGCTAGGACACGCTTGCCATTGCTGCTTAGGGATTCATAGACGGCGCGCATCTGCGGAGGCGTCTCGGCGCAGCATGCGGCAACCTCGTCGAATGCGCCTTTTGTAATCTGCACGCCGTCGCTTGTGAGGACCGAGATGCGTCGACGCTCGAAGTCGTACGGCAGCTCAGCGACCGCAGTCACGCCATTAAGGTCGAATGTTGCCGTCTTCGCGAGCACAGCTGTGTCCATCGGGTTTTGAAAACCTTGTTGAAGCGCGGCATTAAGAAAAGCCAAATGCAGCACTCCGTCGCTCGCGGCCCCGCTCGTATCCAGCGCATCGACCAGCGCGACCGAACCCACCGTCAGCGTGCCTGTCTTGTCAGTGCACAGCGCCGTGATCGATCCAAAGTCTTCGATCGCGTCGAGCCGCTTGATGAGAACATCTTGCTCTGCCATGCGTCGCGCACCGGCAGCGAGAGAAACACTGATGATGACAGGCAACATCTGGGGAGTGAGTCCGACCGCCAGCGCGAGCGAGAACAGCAGCGCATCCAGGATCGGGCGCTGCAAGGCGATGTTGATAACGAAGATGATTGCCACCAGCACGCCCATCACACGCGCCAGCATCATGCTGAAATTGCGCGTGCCGCGCTCGAAGTTGGTTTCGAGGTCGACTTGATTCATCTCTGCGACAAGGTGACCAAACTTGGTATTGCGCCCGGCAGCTGTCACTTCAACGAGTGCGTTGCCACTCACGACGTGCGTGCCGAAGTAGAGCAGCGAGTCTGTGTCGGCTGATTTCTCAACGGGCAACGACTCCCCCGTCAGAGCCGACTCGTCGGCCATCAGTCGACGCGACTCAATGATGTGCGCATCCGCTGGTACGACGTCACCCGCGCGAAGCGAAACGACGTCGCCAACGACTACTTCTTCAATTGGGACGATGATTTCGGCGCCATCGCGGACGACGTCGACTGACACCTTGAGTTGCTTAAGCAGTTCCTGCATCGTGTTGCTTGCGCGATGTTCTTGCCAGAAACCGAGTAGCCCGCTGGGGATGATGATTGCGAGGATGATCAGACCATCCGTGACGTCGCCCGTCGCGATCGCCAGTGCCGTCGCGATGAACAAGATGATGACGACGGGGCTCGTGAACTGCTTAATCAGCGCTGCGAGGACCTGACGTCGTGGCTCACTCGACACGATGTTGGGCCCGTCGTGACTGAGGCGGGCGGCGGCTTCAACGGCCGTTAGTCCGATTGGCCGGTTCATGCCTTCAGGTTATGCCCGGTTGCGTCGCGATAACAGCGCCCGAAAGTCCCAATTCGGTCAGGGTTTAGTACTTGCATTTCGCTTGCGGCAATGGTTTTCGTTAATGCTGAGATTGGTTTCATTTCTCATTGACACTGTGCAAAAGCGAATGCTACGTTCCTCGCAAACAACAAATAACGGGGTAGAACATGGTCAAAGACCTTAAAGCAATAATTGCATTGCTCGCGACTCTCATTCTGCTTGTAGGAGTTAATCCCGCTTGGGCTGCATACACCGACTGCAATTCCAGCAACATTTGCATGTGGGCAAACATTGACTTCACTGGGACACGCCAGTTCATTGGCAACAGCCCGGGTGAGAGGAATCTCACGAGTACTGGGTTCAATGATGTGGCTAGCAGTTGGGCGAACCGAAGCTTCTTCTACGATTCTGAATGGTGGTATGACATCAACCAGTCTGGGTGGAGCAGCTGCATGGATTCGGGCACGCGCTTGAATGCCATGAGTGTGTTCGATGATAACGAAGCTTCATCCACGAAGATCTACACGAGCAACGAAGTCTGCTAGTGATTGGTGTCGGCGCGCGATGGGGCGCCCGGTTGCTGCTGCGCGAGAAGAGCCAACTCTGGATCTTGGGACTCTGCATTGCGATAGCTCCGACAATCGTCTTCAGCTCCATTGTCACGGACGCCATGTCACGGCCAAGCGTTCTTCAATACGAAGCAATTGCATTCCCCAAAGGAACTGTTGGCAGCCTCAAACTTGGATTCTTGGATAACACTGTTAGCCCAATGGAACAGCGTGACTTCATAAAGAGTTCAACACAAGAAGTCGAGTCGCTCGCTGGCAGAACTGTCGTTGTCGAGTCCGTCCGACAGTTGCAAGTCGCGTCTTCAGGGAAATTCTTGACTAGCGCAGCGGTGGCCAGAGACTGGAATATGGTAGAGAACATCTCAGCGGCTTTCGAAGTTGTGGATGGCCGGCTGCCCCGCTCACCTTCAGAACTATCAATTTCTCAGCACGCTGCAGCTCTTCTCGATGTTGCAGTCGGGCAATTGCTCAATGTTGAATCCAGACAATTTCGCGTAGTCGGGATCCTTTCCCGCCAACTCGACCTCAAACGTGACGAGATCTACCTACCACCAGATGCGCTCGACACACTTGGACTTGTCGGAATCGACACAGAATGGTTCATCACTGGATCGCGCAACTGGGTGCGCCTCGGATCGAATCGGGAAATAGCTCAGAAGTACATCCTCATTTCGCGAGAGCAGAAATTGAGTTCTTTACGTGGAAGCACAAGCGGCCTGCCCTGGCCGCTTCTAGGGACATCCGCCGTCATCCTCCTAACAACGGTCATTCTGACGGCGCGGATTGATGAGCAACGGAGACGCCGCAGGCGAGCGGTATTCGATTCACTTTCGACTAGTCGGCGCGCTCGCGTAGGCGTTTCACTCGGCACGGCAGGCACGTCCGCAATGCTCGGCACAGCCACCGCCAGCGTGGTGAGTTTGTTCGTATGGATTGCTCTACGGCAGTCAATTGTTCAGACGGGGACTCGGCAGCCTCCAGATATCTCCTTGCCCTACCTTCCTTGTCTCCTGGCGCTCGTGGCGGCGACCCTGCTTGCTGCCGTCGGTCTCTCAGTCGGTGAACGACAATCCAAAATTGCCCAGCACACGTCAGTGGTCACATCAACCGAATCTGGCCTGAAGGCCCTACAGCAGGCAATACGCGCCGATCTTGCGTTCAGGAACAACCGCTACATTTCCATTGGCCAGATCTTCAGTCTCGCTTGCGCCGTTTTACTTCTCACCGCAGTAGACACTCAACACGTGTATGACCTCACGCCTCGACCGGGGCAACTCGCATTCGGGCAAGTTCGAATCCTCTCCGAGTCCCCAAACGGACCACAGAACTCCGACGGCAATCCTCTTGAATTCGCACCGGGTCTAGTCCGCGAACTGGATCGATTCTCCGATGAGCCATTCATAAAAGTAGATCAGCTAAGGCTCACAGGGAGCAGCAGTTCTGGCGCTTCGCAAAGACTTGTGTTCTTCCTTTCAGACGACTTCAGCGGCAACGCTGTGATTCTGAATCGTGCAGCTGAGGTCGAATTGCTTCTCGGAAAGCCGCTAACTGCCGCACAGACCACGGCGTTTAATGATGGAAATCTGATCTTCCTAGGTCCCGCAAGTCTCGCATCCAAGCCAGCTCAAGTGGCATCGCTAGGTTCCGATTTCAAGGTAAAAACTCTCGCGCAGACGTTCAAGGCATTCGCTGACCCGGCCGCAGAACCAGCAATTCAAGGTCAAATGTTTGTCGCTGGCCCACGCTTCTTTGAACAGTATCGGAGTGAAATGTCCTGGGTTCGCACACCGAGCTCTCTGCTATCTCCTGTCGACAGTTTCAGCCGACCAGAGAGTTTGCAGCAACTGAACGCGACGTTAGCGAAGTACAAGATCCCGACTACGAATGTTGTGAAGTTCCGAGAACCATTAATACCAGACGTCGGAGTTCGAACTCTAGGCTACATCGGCTCAGCTACCGCAGTCTCGCTGCTACTAGTAAATGCGACTAATCAGTTCAACAACTCACGCCGTCGGCGGCAGGTCCTGCGATCCCTTGATGTGAGCGAGCAGCGAATCTATCTGATCACGCATGTGCCAGTACTCATGAACCAGCTACGCGATTGGAACCTGGGAATGCTCGTCGGCATCGGCGGCGCTTATCTGCTCCTTCCGACACTATTTGCGAACACCACAATCCAGATGGCCAGCGCTGCGATCACAAGCGCCTGTGCCGCAATTTTCCTGATCGCTCTGAATGTTCTCCTGCTTAGAAAGCGTGACTCTTAATGACTCAAACTGCCGTTCTGGTGTCAGGACAAAATCTGGGCCGAGTTTTCGAATCTCCTGAAGGAACGTTCGTTGCGCTATCAAACCTCTCGGTTGAGGTGCGGGCGCATCAGATGGTGGCACTCATGGGGCGTTCAGGTAGCGGCAAGACAACCGCACTGAATCTATTGTCCGGACAATTGGAACCGACAAGTGGCTCGGTCTCAATTTGTGGCCAAGAACTTTCTGACGTGCGACCCGAGAAGAGAACTGAGCTCCGCCGCAAGTTGGTCGGGCGCATCTACCAACAGTTTGAACTCTTCGACGAGCTAACACCTCTGGAAAACGTTCGGATCGCTCTGGAGCTCCGCGGCCAAGATTCGACTGCTGCACTAGAGCGGGCATCGATTGAGCTAGATCGAGTGGGCTTGCTACACCGGCTCAATACCGTCTGCTCACGGCTATCCGGTGGCGAGCAACAGCGGACTGCCATCGCCAGAGCGCTGGCTTGCGATCCACGTATTTTGATTGCAGACGAACCCACGGGAAATCTGGATCAAGCTAACGCACTCTCTGTCATACAAGCGTTCCGAGAGGCGGCAGATCGCGGATTGGCGGTTATTGTTGCGACTCACGACCCGCTGTTCGAGGGAGTAGCTGATTCAATCGTGGCCGTTTCAAACTCCTAACAGTTCAGACTGCTCCGCAACTAGCTATGCCTAGTACTCGCCTTTGATGACGAAGAACGAGCCGCGGATGGTGCCGGCCAGCTTTGACTTTTGACGCGCGAACTTGAATTTTGGCTCGAGCTCCACTGGAACGTCCATGCCTTCGCAGAGCTTGAAACCGACGGCGCGCTTCTTGGGGTTGTCGAGCGTGTAGAGGACGTTGACGGCGAGGCCGCTTTCGTAGAACACGTGCGTCCAGCGGATTCCGTCGACGTTGAGTTCGACTGCCTCGAGTGGCTTGGCGGCGAACTCAATGTCGCGCTCCACTTTAAGGATCTTCTCAACATAGGCGATGAGCTTCTTGGCCTTAGCGGCTGGCAACGTCTCGAAGGTAACGTCGTACTTGTTCTTGAAGTAGCGGGCCTCGTTCGCTCGAAGGCCAGCGAGGGCCTCGGCGTGCGGAGATGACTCGAGTCCGGAAGTCGAAACGTTTACGAAGTCGATTACACCGGCCATTTGGATCTCCACTCTCGATTGAAGAAGCGGAACTGTACGCGTGGGCGACCTGTGCACGTACGAGTGGCGACCTGTGCACGTACCAGTGGCGACCTGTGCACGTACCGCAAAGTGCACTCGCCACGTACCGGATAGGGAGTTTGCACGTACCGCAAACAAAAAGACCAGGTCTGAGACCTGGTCTTTTAAGTAGCGGGGGCCAGATTTGAACTGACGACCTCTGGGTTATGAGCCCAGCGAGCTACCGAGCTGCTCCACCCCGCGCTAGCGCG
>JBDLPZ010000018.1:0-4931 GCA_039800825.1 Actinomycetota bacterium | reverse complement strand
TTAGGTGAAACAACTGAATAGAGAGGCGCCTTCGCTGCAGACGCGCCCTTATCGATGGCCGCAGTTTCGCTACTCACCATTGGTTCGAAAATCTGTGGCTTGACCATAGTTCATCTACTCGAGCTAAAGCAGTAAACCAGCCGCAATCGAACAGCAGCTATCTGGCATACTCGACGAATGCGCATACTTCGGAGGCTTGCCGAGCCAATTGAGCGTTGGGATGCGCGGTTCGACGAGAAATACGGCTCGCAAATCGAATTCGTTCAATCGTGGGTGGGGATTCCTGCACTTGCAGTCGTGGTTCTGCTTGTCGGGCTGCTCGACGCGGGCCCCACCTATCGAGCCTTGTGGGATCAGGGCACGCACGGGACAGTCACCATCACCCGGACAGAAAAGATCTCTCATTGGCGCGGGGGCCAGACACTGGATTTCTACGGAAACTTCAAATCCAATGACGGTGATGTCTTCAGGCCGGATATCCGGTTCATGTACGACGGAGTGCGACTCGATGTCGGCGACGTGGTCCAGGCAATCGATACGGGTCACGACAGCGGCGTCTACCCCATCGGCGGCAATCGCGCCTGGATTTCAGACACGCTTTGGGTCGCCGGGGCGCTCGTGGCACTCGGCTACAAGGCCAACCGTCTCAGACTGAATATCCGCCGCCGCAGACACAGCTACTGAGATACTTGCTGCATGGGGGATTCTCGGGGGCTATTCAAACGGCTCAAAGACTTTGATAACTCTCTTGCAGCGCCCGCATACGCATTCTTCTCATGGTTCGCGTTTCCTGTGGCCGCGCTGTTCTGCTTGTACATCAGTCTGGTGGACATCGGACCGGAACTTCGGGCAATCCAAGACGATGGCGTGCACGGAACCATCACGATTACGCGGTTTGAGGAGGAGCAATCGCGATATAGAACGTACGTTGACTGGTACGGCAATTTCCGAAGCGACGATGGCAGCATCACGCGTGTCGACACTCGCTACCTGCTCAACGATGCGCCTATCAACGTGGGCGACAAGATAGCCGCAATTGACACCGGTCATCGGCTAGGAGTCTTGCCTATCGGCGGCACGTCCGACTGGTTGTATCTAGTCGCATTCATTCTGGGAAGCTGCGCAATTCTCGTTCACTTTGTTTATCGGCTGTGCCTACGACGAATCAGGCATTTGCGTCGCGGAACCAAGATTGGCAAACCGCATCTGACACTTGGCCCACGCAGCTTCGGCCCGCTCGGATACGCCTTGCGCAGCCGCCACGACGGACGCATCAGACTCGTTCCGAGTTGGGAAGGGGTCTTCTCCGCGATGCTTGATGAGACTCTTGAAGACAGCGAGAGCTGGCCTACATTCTCAGTCGACGGCAGAATCAAGCATCACGTGATTTCACAGTGGGGCGAGATTCCCCTCGACATCGCTGCGCACATGAAGCGTAAGTACTGACGCATCGCTTGCACCTCGCGGTGTGGTCCTAGTCGTTGGGCTCAACGCGGCGATATTCCTTGCGACCCGCATAGATCGCCCAGCCGGTGCCAACCAGGAAAACCACTTGGGGCAAGAGGAAGCTTCGCCCTTCAACACCGCCACCCATAACACCGTGCGGAATTTGAGGAACCGGTTCAGATGCAATCCACCACCAGGTGAGTGCAGTCAACAGCAGTGTCGAAAATTCAATGACCAAATACGTCATACCTGCCGCAATGATTCTTAAGCGTCGTTCGTTCATATCCCCTCAATTGATCGAAACGGAAACGTGGGGCGGGTGGGGCTCGAACCCACGACCTGACGGATTATGAGTCCGCTGCTCTGACCAACTGAGCTACCGCCCCGTGCACGCGAAGTCTACTTAAGCAGCATTTCCATCGATTTGCCGACGCCGCGGAAGCATATGAATGCTAAAGGCCGGCGCCACTCCCCTGCGGGAATGACACCGGCCCTCGGCTTTTCGAGTGTTACATCAAGCGAGGCAAGATGAGTGCAAGCAAGATGCCGATGGTTACAACCGACTGAACAGCCAAGCTGACGCGATCGCGCTTTGCGACGGCTTCGAGCTGTTCTTCGGTTGGATCTTGAACGGCACGGTTATCGAATATGACCTGTGCGAGCGTCAAGACAATCGATGCGTATGCGACGAGGTAGATCTTGTCCATCAGCACCAAGGTCGAAGACTGTGACACAGACTCCATCGCAGCCATCTGCAAGAAGACGGTGGTCAACAGTGCCGTCGCTGGCATCGCGGTGCGAACTTCGACGTACTTCGGATTCATCATCAAGGTCAACCAGTTGGTGATGAGAACGAGCAACAGTGGGAGCAAAAGCTTCCAGAGGAACAAGTTCGGGTTGCGGTCGATGTGAACGCGGAACTCGATAGCTGAGTACTTCTGGTTGTCGGTGACGCCTTCATAACCGAAGCTGGTGCCGTAGTTGTGAACAAAGTTCTGTGACGAGATGCCTGCGACATCGAAGCCCTGGACCTTCATGTTTGGATCGATACCGGTCTGGCCATCGTCTGGGGTGTAGACGACGGTGTCAGAGTTGTTGGTCGAGTCTTCGATCATGATGCTGAGGGTCTGCGAATCCAGCGGGTAATCGCCAAGCTGGAAGGTCTTGTAGAAGCGACCCTGAACAGACATCGTCTGAACGTATTCGCCGTTAGCCAGCTGCTCTGGTTCCTCAGTGAGAGGCGTGATCATGAGACCCCAGGTCTCAACAGCGTTGACGAACTCAAGAGTCGAGGTCGGTGCGAGGTCGGCATCACGCCAGCGCATCCAGAGGTAACCCGAGAAGTAGAAGGTGTTGTCTTCGAAGCTGAGTTCATAGACGTTGGTGCCGTAGAGACCAACGTGAACAACGTTGTCGCCTTCTGCAGGAGGGGTGGTCTCGGTGAGGCTGCCCTGCAACGGGGCAAACGCGGTAGCCGGAGCAGAGCTGTGGTTGCCCGAAGACGAGAGGGTCACGATGCCGCCGAAGGCAGCGACAAGGACCAAAATCAATGGCATGACTTTTCTAAAATTCATGCGCGGATGTTAGACCACTGGTCTAGCAAATCTGACGCTGCATCGCCATTCAGTGATTAATTTTCACCGCTCGGCGACGACTGCTGCTTGAGATGCGTGTGCATCTCGGACGTGAGCATCTCGATCTTGACGGTGAGTTCATGAACCGCGCGAGTGAGCTCCAAATTCTCTTGGTCGATTGCATAGGTGTGCTCGGCGAGTTCAGACGAAATCTGGTCCTCGCGCTTTGCTGCGATAAGCAAGATCGCGCCCTGCAGTGCAGCGATGCACGAGAGCACGAGATTAAGCAAGATAAACGGGAACGGGTCGAAGCCGGAATTGCCGTTGTACTTCATCCACGCGAGCAAGAACGCGATAGCGATGAACACGAATGTCCACGAACCCATGCCGTTGCGCACGGCGTCGGCGGCGCGTTCACCGCGAGTGAGGGACTGTCCTGACCGGACACCAGGGTGCTTATGCCATGCCATGTTGACCTCCGAAGTAGGAACTTCACTTACGGGCGAAGATTGAGATCTGTCGCTGACCGCGAGATTTCGTCACGTTGTCGGCGCCATTCTGCTGCAGCAGCGGCCGGAGTGGTAGCAGCAAAAGTCACGTTTGTGTCAGGCGCAAGCCACGCGAGTTTGCGGACGTCTGCACTGATGAGTCGGCCGAGAATCGGGTAGCCGCCGGTGACACCCGAATCGCGACTCAGCACGATGGGGTTGCCGTCGGGCGGAAGCTGAATAACGCCAGGCATCACGGGCATGCTCGACAGCGAGAGTGTGTGCGGCTTTGCCGATGATGCTGTGAGACGCACGCCCGATCTGCTCGCAGCGCCAACGGAGAAACTGCGGTGATTGAGATCCAAGAGATCTGCATGAGGCCCTGGGATGAAACGCAACAATTGCGGCTGCGCCGGTCTGATAGCTGTCGTTTGTCGAACGAAGCGCCCCAGCAATTGTTGATGCATGCCACTGACTGTGAAAGTGTCGCCGACACGAAGAACCGGACCGAGCGTGGCCATGGAGTCGAAGCTGTGCGAGCCGAGCGTAGATGAAGCATGCAATCCCGCGATGCCGATCCACAGCGGCTGGCCCTGCGACGCGACTGCGGTGAGACGCTCACCTTCTGCCAGTTCGAAAACTGTGTTGCGCGATGCCTGATGCTTACCGAGCAATGCATGTCCGTCACCGAGAATTGCGACTGCAGCTGGCCCTTCTCCGGAGTTGCGGATAGTGACGACTCCAGAGAGATGTTCAAAGACGGGCGCGCCTGCGGGCTGTTGCAGCAACTGCGTCAAACATCCATACGCGAAGTCATCAGCTACGCCAGAGGCCGAGACGCCGACGTGCTCATAGTTCGGCCGACCCGCGTCTTGAATCGAAGTAACACCAAGTGACTCAATCGAGATGAGCGTCATGAGCTCGCCTCAACAAATCGCACGGTGTCACCGACGTTGAGCAGCGAGGGCTGCTCGGACACGGCGTCGAACATGACGAGCTCAGTGCGACCGAGCAGATTCCAGCCACCAGGCATCGCACTCGGGTAGATCGCAGCCATGCCAGCGGCGATGGCGACTGAACCTGCTGGCACTCGAGTGCGCGGAGTGTCGAGACGACCGATCGCGTCGAGCCAAGTCGTTTCTTGGACGGGTTTTAGATAAGGAAAACCAGGCGCGAAGCCGATGAGTTCCACGCGCCAATCGATGTCGGTGAACTCGTCGATGAACTCTGCTGTCGAGAGGCCGAGTAGTTGGGCGATCGCACTCAGGTCATCTGCGTCGAAGCGGGTCGGGATTTCGATGTGCTGGCCCTGGATATGTGGCAAGTGCGCAACGTCAGCAGGTGCGATGAGTTTGTCGACCGTGGCGAGAAGATCTGCGTCAGGCGCTGAAGATTGAACAGCAATGCTGTTCATACCCATGCG
>JBDLPZ010000017.1:0-12433 GCA_039800825.1 Actinomycetota bacterium | reverse complement strand
GGTAACGACGCCAATCAGATCGTCGTTGGCGGTCAGGCTGTCTACGAAATCAGCCAGCCAACCCTGTCGATCGGTGTCGTGACCACCCGCCCGGTTCTCGGTGGCTCCGGCAAGTACGCCGGCGCACGCGGCTACGTCGAGAGTACGCACCTTGCCGACAACACGTGGAAGCACGTCTTCCGCATCACGACGCGATAACTCGCGAATAACCATTTCGTCTCACTGTTGAGAGCCAGCCCTCGTGGCTGGCTCTCTTCTTATTAGGCTCAACTCTTCTCACCCCTGGAGGAAGTTTTAACTTGTTGAATGGGTCTCGGCCACGTCACGGTGGGATGAAGCTCGTCCCACCACTGCCGCCGATTCCAGCTCAATCCGCCGGCCGGGACAGTGCACTCGACGCAGTGCGAGCATGGTCGTTAGCGGTTGTTGTGTTCGGTCACTTCCTCATGCAGATCGTCTACTGGGCACCTGATGACATCTTAATTTCGTCGAACACGCTGTCATCTGGACGCGCGTGGCCGTTCGTCACCTGGATTCTCCAAGTCATGCCCCTGTTCTTTCTCGCAGGCGGCGCGGTCAATCGCGCGAGCTGGCAGCGCTTCGAAGGCAGTTACAGCGAATGGATTTGGAAGCGGGTGCAGCGGCTTCTGCGCCCGACGATGTTCCTCATCTTCACGCTCGCACTCATTTTCAGCTTGCTCACGCTGACTGCTGACGTCAGCTACCTCGAAACTCTCTGCATCGGCATCGTCGGACCACTGTGGTTTCTCGGCATCTATATACCCGTCATTTCATTAACGAAGTTCACCGTCGCATGGCACGAACGTTTCGGTCTCAAGTTCGTTGTGCTGCTGGTTGTGCTCGTAGTCGTGGTCGATGCGTTGAGATTCAGTGTGCTGCCACAGATCGGTGCACTCAACGCGCTGTTCGCGTGGGTGCTGGCACATCAGCTCGGCTACTTCTACGACGACGGTGTGAACAAACGAGTCGTCGGTGTAGTCGCAGCTGCAGCAATCATGGTTAATCTCGCCATGACCCAACTGCTGCGCTGGTATCCGACATCAATGGTGGGGCTACCCACCGATGCAATCAGCAACATCAATCCACCGACGATCGCATTTGTGGTTCACATCATCACGCTGTCCTGTCTCTTTATGGTCGCGGCGCAGCGCATTCGTTCTGCACTCACGCGGCCGGCCCTGTTCCGACTCACGAGCCGACTCGGCCTGTTAGCGATGTCGCTGTTTCTCTGGCATATGCCCGTGCTGGTGATTTGGTACTGGCTCATGCACCGGCTAGGTCGCGACTTGCCGACAGTCTGGCTCGGTGACGAGCTCGTCGTGCCAGCTGGGTCTGACTACTGGCTGTGGATGATTCCCTGGACGGCGATGTACGGCTTGACCGTGTACGGGCTGCTTCGGATCGTCTGGCCACTGGAGTACATCCGGCTACCCTGGTTCGACCGACCTGCCTCTGGAGGCTGGCGACCACCAGTCTGGCTCGGGGTAACTTGCATCGCTCTGGGAATGCTGTCGCTTGCGGGCGCGTCATTTGTCGGTTTCCCCTTTGGGCTCCGAACCCTGTACGGGTTGCCAATTAACAACGGCCTAGCGGTTTTGAGCGTGATTTTCGGTCTAATCGCGACACGGCAGGCCGCTCAGGTTTCTGCCGAGTAACTTAGTTATCGAACCCTTACCTAATAAATCCTTGTGAGTGTCACGACACCACCGCATACTCACCCAATGAAGTTGTTCACCCCTAAGAGAATCGCCGTAGCCGCTGCCATCTCAGCAGTGGCTATTGCTTTGCCGAGCATGGGCGCTGCAGCTGCAGCTCCATCCTCACCTGCCTCACGTTTCGCGGCAGCGGCCGATGGCCGCATCAAACTTGATGTCAACAAGATTAAGTACACCCCGAATGCGCTTAAGCAAAACGAGAAGGTCCGCGTCATCATTCAGTTTGATGCACCGACCGTTTCGACTCTCGCTAAGGCTGATCGTGCATCAGGTGTTCGCGTATCTGCGGTCACCAAGCAGGTTGATCGTCTCGCTGTTCGCGCTGCTCAGTCCGGCACCGTCCGCGCGCTGACTGCCGCAGGCGCCAAGGTTGAGCGTCGCTACACCGACGTTCTCTCTGGCGTTGCCGCAACAGTGCGTGTCCGCGATCTTGCTGCCATCTCAAAGGTGCCAGGCGTTATCGCTGTGTCTAAGGTCGTGCTTTTCCAGCGCGATAACGGCGCTTCGAACGCTCACACCGGTGCAGCTGCTGCGTGGGCTTCTTACGGCGCTACCGGCGCTGGCGTGAAGATTGCCGTCATCGACACTGGTATCGACTACGGCCACTCAGACTTCGGTGGCTCGGGTTCAGCAGATGCATACGCGGCTAACGACCCAACCACCACTCTTGACGTCGCATTCCCGACCTCAAAGGTCATCGCGGGCTACGACTTCGTTGGTAATTCCTACGACGCTGGCGGCTCAGGCGCTGCGCTCGTTCCAGTTCCTGACACCGACCCACTCGACTGCAATGGCCACGGCACGCACGTAGCCGGCACTAGCGCGGGCCTTGGCGTCAACGGTGACGGCACGACCTACACCGGCGCGTACACCGCAGCTGCAGTCAATGCGGCGGGTCTTCGCATCCATCCAGGTAGCGCACCTCAGGCACTTCTCATGGCTTACAAGGTCTTCGGTTGCGAAGGTTCTGTCGATTCATCAGTCATCGTGGCCGCAATCGATCGCGCTGTCGCTGAAGGCGCTGACGTCATCAACATGTCACTCGGTTCTGCCTACGGCAGCCCTAACGGCATCGAGCAGACTGCCGTCGCAAACGCAGTTGCAGCTGGCGTCACCGTTGTTACCTCTGCAGGTAACAACGCTTACCAGCCATACCTCACCGGCGCACCTGGCAGCTCATCTGCAGCATTGTCAGTCGCGGCAGCTAACGGCATCGCCACCTTCCCAGGCGCAACGATGACCGATGGCACCAACTCCTTCACGATGATCAACGCAAACGGCGCCACCATCCCTGCTGGTCCTTTGCAGATCAAGGTTGTCGGCGATGGCAACGGTGGCGTTTCACTCGGTTGTGCTCTTGAAGATTACGTCGATGTCGCCGGCAAGATTGCTGTCGTCAAGCGTGGCGTTTGTGCTCGCGTTGATCGCGCTGTTCTCGGCCAGGCTGCTGGCGCTGCTGCGGTCATCATGATCAACAACGCAACTTCGTACCCTCCTTTCGAAGACGTCATCCCAGGTGTCACGATTCCGTTCCTCGGTCTCAAGTCGAGCTTCGGTGCAGCACTCGTTGCACTCGATGGCACGAGCATGACCCTCACCGGCGGCACGATCAACAACCCTGCATACCGCTACCCAGCAGACTTCACGTCTTCTGGTCCACGTAATCAGGATGCAGCTATCAAGCCAGATCTCAGCGCTCCTGGCGTTTCGATCTACTCTGCAGCAGTCGGTAGCGGCAACGACTACGCCGTCTACTCAGGCACGTCGATGGCATCTCCACACGTCGCTGGTATCGCAGCGCTCGTGCGCGGTGCACACCCAGACTGGAGCGCACAGAACGTCAAGAACGCTCTCGTGTCTTCGGCCTCGATGTCGGGTTCAGCTATCAACTACTTGTACCCAGGTCGCATCATCGGTAACGGCATGGTCGATGCCATGGCAGCGCTCAACGCTCAGGTCGCCTTCCAGGCCACCCGTGCAGGCGATGCAGGTCTCAGTTTCGGCGTTAACGAAGGTGACTCGCTTGAAGAAGAAGCCACCGTCCGACTGATCAACCTGACCGACGAGCGTCTCGATGTCGACCTGTCGGCAGAGATGTCAGATGGAGCTGTCTTGCGCGTCAAGCCAAGCCACGTCTCACTTCGTCCGGGCTCCAACAAGATTGAAGTCAAGGTTCGCATGTCTGAAGCCGCTATCAATGCATACGCTGCATTCGCTAGCGACACTGACATCCCCGTCATCGCCGGTCGCATCACCGCGGCAGTCGAAGGTGGAACCACCGCTTCAATGCAGGTTCACGTGATTCAGTACAACCGTTCTGATCTCGAAGCTAAGCAGCGTTCATCGAATATCCGCCTGGAGAACGAAGGCAATGGCTTCGCCACTGCTGACTTCTACGAGTGGTTGACCAAGGACACTCGCGATCCAGGTGCGTACTTCGACGTTCGCGCTCTCGGTGTTCAGTCGTTCGTTGATGGCAGCGACGCTCTCATTGTCATGGCAATGAATGGCTACTCAAAGTTCAACAACGGCTCTGAGATCGAGTACGACGTTTACCTCGATACCACTGGCGATGGGAATCCAGACTTCGCCGTCTTCGGTGTTGACTACGGCCTCGTCGTCGATGGTGTTACCAACGGCAAGTTCGGTACCTTCGTCTACAACTTCGGCACTGGCGACCTCTGGGCATATAAGGGAAGTGCACCGCTCGACGGCAGCACGGTCTTCATGCCAATGTGGGCAAGCGATCTCGGCCTCACCGCTGAGAATGGTGTCGCAAGCGTTGTCGCAATCGAGACCTACTCTGTCTACAACGACGGTGGCGTCGATTCTGACCTCACCAGTGCAACCTTCAATCCATTCAGCCCACAGCGCTCGAATGGCGACTGGGTTGAACTTGCATCCGGCGAACGCGCACTTGTTCCAATCGGTTCACGCGCAGCTGCCGCTAACGAAGTCGAATCTCTCGGCTGGATGGTTGTCGCTCAGAACAACCACTCAGGCAAGGCACAGGCTCGCCTGGTCCGCGCTCACCACGAGGACGACGATCACTAAATAGCACTAATTCAGCAGGCGGTCTCGCAAGAGGCCGCCTGTTGTCTTATTTGCACAAATAGTTAAGAGCGGCGACCAAGCTGTGGCACAAGATCTAGAACCATGAGGCAGCCAGCCAAAATCACCAAGCTGCCTGCAACCTGAAGTCCCGACAGACGCTCATGCAGTACCGCCGCACCGAGAATCACGGCAATAACGGTGACCACGAATTCGACACTGATGGCTTTGGTAGGGCCAAGCTCTGAAACCATGCGGAAATAGAGCACATAACAAATCGCGCTCATCGTCATCGCTAGCAAGAACAAGTATCCGAAGTCTGAAATCGCCGGCACCGTGGGAACAGGCACAAAAGTAATGAGCGGCAGGGTCAGCAGCCCACCAAACATGAATGCGCCGATGGTCTGAGTCCAAGAGTCGATCGAGTGCAAGAACTTGCGCGCATAGTTGCTGCCGAAAGCAGCAGATGCTGCGCCAATAACCGAAGCCGCACACCCGAGCCAGAAGTCCGTCGTGAACGCGACCACTGGGAAACCGACCAGCATGACCATGCCCACGAAACCGAGAGCCAGCCCCCAACGACCCTGACCGGTCATGTGCTCAATCCCCCAGAGCTGACCGATGATCATGCTGAACAGCGGAATCGTCGCCACGAAAATCGCGGCCATAGCGGTACCGATGCGAGGCACCGAGAACGCCAATCCGATGAGCTGCAAAGCCACTGTAAATGCGCCGATGACAGCGAAGTGGCGGAGGCCGATGTGGAAATTCAAGGTGCGTCGCAGGGCTTTGGCGAGAAGCCACAGAGTGCCACTGGCGATAAACGCACGAAAGGTGACGGCACCAACCCAGCCGAAGGCCGCGATGACCTTGACCATAACCAGGAATGACGATCCCCACAGCACTGACATGGCTGCGTAGTCGAAGAGTTGTCGGCGATTCACAGCTGAGGACTCTAGCGAGGCATGAATGAGGGGCGGCGCCAGCGCTAGCGCCGCCCCTCAGCTCAGGTGTTCACCCAATCAAGGCGATTAGGCGATGTAATGAAGCGTCTTTGCGGAGGTCAACGCAGCCTGCAAAGAGCCCTTGAAACCGTTTACCGTGTACGTCGCGCCAGTAAGGCCGCCGACTTCGAGAGCGAGGCCACCCTTGATGCACGGTGCAGTTGTCGTCAGGTAATCCTGAACGATGCACTGCTGAACGTTGCTCACGATCGCAGTCTGAGAGACAGCCGGCGTTGCCAACGATGCGTACTGGAGCAGTGGGATCGCGCCTGGGATGTCCTGATCCATGCCAGCGGCCATGCCCTGATAAAGCGAGGCTGAGGTCGCGATGTCTTCTTCAGTCGCAGCGGTGCCCAGATCGTTTCCGGCAGCGGATTCATCCACCATCGTGCAGACGTTGATCATCTTGCCACCACGGAAGATGGCGCGGGTGGTGTACGTGCCCCAATTCCACACGCCGAGGCGATCGAGAGCAGCGACGCCGGCCGGAGTGTTCTGACCGCTCGTGCTGTAGACGAAACTCGCCTTGCGAAATGCTGTAATGCCGGCAGTCTCTTTGGCTTTCGCGGCCACGACGGCTTTCTTAGCTGCCGTCTTTGCCTTGGCCGTCTTTGCCTTCTTCAGCAAAGCATTTTTTGCTGCAGTAGCGGCCACCAACTTCTTGAAAGCAGGCGTCTTCTTGTAGTTGGCGAGAAGCGCAGCGTTGCTGGCGTTGAGTGACGCGGTCACAGCGGAATCTGAGAGCGTGGCATCACACGCAGGTGCAGTTGCCGCGTTGGCCGGACTCATCAAGCCTGCAGTCGATGCGCTCAATGTCGTGAGCGTGGTGGCGATTCCAGTCACCACCGTGATTTTTTTACGGTTCTTCATTTCATTCCTATCGTGGTGACTGGCTACTTGCCAGCTTGAGTGAGGGCGTCCTGCAGAGAAGTTCTGAAGGCCGGTGACGTGGCAGTCGCACCGCTCACGTTCGTAATCAGAGTTGCCACTGTCGCAGAAGTGGGCTGTTTGGTGAGCGTCTGCGAACACAGCGTCGGGATGGCGCTGCGATTGATGGAACCTGAATCACTAGTCGTTGGGTAAGTCGCCCAACAACCCGTGATGGAGCCGCCAGACACAATGGCGAATACTTGGATCTGGCCATAAACCTCGCGGCCTCGCGCATCAGTCGCGGCGACTCCTTGGTACACACCAACCGAGATGGTCGCGGATGGTGTCGAGGTGTGCGACACCACGGCATCGGTCGCAACGACGTAGTAGCTGTTGATTGAGCCGTAGGTGACACCAGTAGGCGTGTAGCTGTTCGTCGCGGTGGTGCCGAGGAGTACACCGTTGCGATAAACGCTGTAGCCAGTGGCTCCGCTGACTGCACTCCACTGCAATCGAAGCGCGCCCGTGTTGAGTGCCGTCGCTGTGTTTGCGACGAGACCCGTCGGAGCTGCGAGCTGCGTGATGGCCGCAACAGGCGTAGCACTCACCGCCGCCGATGCTGCTGAAGTGCCCGACGCAGTGACTGCCTTCAGTGTGTAGCTATAAGCAGTGCCGTTGGTGACACCTGTGTCCACATAGGAGTTGGTGACAGGAGTTGCGATGACAACTCCGCCGCGGAGCACTTGGTAACCAGTGGCACCCGCTGTGGCAGTCCACGTGAGAGCGACTTGGGAATCGCCTGCCGTCGCTACGAGGCCTGCAGGTACAGGAATCACTACCGCAGCAGGAGTCGCGGTGACAGACGAAGATGTAGCTGAAGTGCCGCCGGCATTAACTGCCTTGATGGAGTACGTGTAAGTCACGCCGTTGAGGGCAGTGGTATCGACATAGCTCGTCGTGGCCGAGGTGCCGATCACGGTGCCGTTGCGCAGCACACTGTAGGAGGTCGCTGAACCGACCGCGTTCCAGCTCAAGCTGACGCGGGCATCACCAGCTATCGCGACCACTCCTGTCGGAGCGGACGGCGGGGCCACGTTTGGCGTCGCGGTCACAGCCGATGATGCTGCCGACGTCGTCGATGCATTCTTAGCGGTGACCGTGTAGCTGTATGAGGATCCGTTCGTAAGACCCGAGTCGACAACCGTCGTCTGGCCGGTCGTAGCGACTACGACGCCATCGCGGCGCAGTTCGTACGACGTAGCACCTGCGACTGCAGACCACGAAACACTCGCGCTCGAGTCACCTGCGACCGCGGCGACATTCGTCGGAGCCGCGAGCGCCGAGGCACCGCTTGCGCTCGGTACAGCAGTCACGGCACTCGATACGAGCGAGCTGTGCGTGCCGCTGACAGCCTTCAATGTGTAGGTGTACGTCACGCCGTTCGTGAGCCCCGAGTCCACGTAGCTGTTGGTCAGCGGCAGCGCGACTACCGTGCCGTTGCGCAGCACTTGGTAGTTCCCAGCGTTTGCCACCGCGTCCCAACTCAAAGCTACAGACCTATCGCCGGCCGCAGCGACGATGTTGGTAGGCGCACTCAGGATGATTGAGTCAGGCATCGCGGTGACTGCAGCTGACGGTGCCGATGACACAGTACCTACGACAGTGCGAACGGTGTATGCATAAGCGGTGCCGTTGCTGACGCTTGAGTCTGTGTATGTCGGGACGGTGACGTTGGCGATGAGAGTTCCGTTACGGAAGACGCGATAGCTGTCGGCGCCCGCGACCGCATCCCACGCGAGATCAACCATGAGATTGCCCGGTGTCGCTGCGAGCCCGCTCGGGGCAGTGACTGCAGAAGCGCCTGCCACGGCCGCGGTCTTAAGAGACTCAGACGTCGCATTGATTGCGCTTACGGCGTACTGGTATGTGACACCAAGAGTGACGGCAGTGTCCACAAACGAGACAGCGTTAACGGTACCGATCAGCGCACCATCACGATAGACGCGATAACCCGAAGCATTCGCGCTCGCCGACCACGCGAGAGTCACGCGGCCATCGCCAGCCGTCGAAGCGAGATTGGTCGGAGCAATCAACGTAGTCGCCAGAGTCGAGGCGATCTTCTCTGGCGTTGCGACGGAAAGTACGCCGCCTTGCATTGCTCGTACGGAGTAGCCGAACACGGAGCTCGAAGCGAGTCCAAGGTCGGTGTAATTGGTAGCCATGGTTGAGGCGATTACATCGCCATTGCGTAGCACCTGGTAGCCGGTCGCGTTAGGTACAGCCGACCACATCAAGGCAACGGATGTTGAGGTGCTCGAAGCAGTGAGCGATGCCGGCGACGGCAGTGTGCCCTGGCCCACGACCGTGTCAGAAGTGAGCAGTGTGTGATTCGAGAACTCAACAGGAGAGACCTGCTCATCAGCATCTTCATGCGCCGCAGCCGAGAGAGCGAACACTTCGTACTCATGCTCAATGCCGTTGCTTGAGCGGGTGTCAACGAAGTTAGTCCCGGTCGTATTGGCGAGGGTGATGCCATCGCGCTTCAAGACGTAGCGGGTCGCACCCTCGACTGACCGCCACGAAACAGTGACAGTGCCATTGCCTGACGATGCGGCCAATCCGAGCAGCCGGCTGTCGATGCACACGTACGACGTGTACTCGGCCTCGAGACTCGCGCGCACCGACAGATTGATGGCTTCGAGTTGTTTGCGGGCGTTAGACAGACGCGTCTGGGCAGCAATGCGCGCGGTCCGAGACTTCGCGTAGTTCGCTCGCGCGGTCTTCAGCGAACCAGTCGCAGTTCCACTCACGATGGACTGAATCGTCTTGAGAGAAGCGGCTTCCTTCGCCTTCGCGTTACGCAGCCGCACCACTGCAGCATCGACGGTGGTCGATGACGTCATCACGATCTGGTTTAGAACCAGTGACTCCGCGATCTTGGTTTCGACGTCGCTTGGGCTGATACAAGGAGCCGCAGCAGACACAGGCGCGACACCGAGAAGCGAGGCGAGTGAACCGATCGTCGTCGCAGACGACGCGAGCTTGAAATTGATTCTCAGCATGCTGCGAGTTCCTGTTCTGATGCATTGCTTTGTTCGAAAGTTTCGGCCGGACCGAAAGCAGGCCCGAAAAAGTGCGCGTTCTCGCCTTCGACGAGATAACCGCTCCAGCCAGGTAGCTGTGCAAACCAAGCGACACCAGGCAACCCAGCGATGAGAAGCGCAGTCGCGAGCGCATCTGCCATTCCGCCATCGGGGCCGACCACTGTCGCCGAGCGCAGCGCCATGTCGCGAGTACCTGTCATGGGATTGATGATGTGCTTGCCACGTTCATATTCGCCGGAGGTGGCAATTGCGCCGTCGACGACTTCAGTGGTTGCGATGATCGTGTGAGTTTCCTCTGGGTGACGAATACCGATGACCCACGGCTGGCCCTCCGACTGTTCTCCACGGCAGGAAACATCGCCCGCCGCGTTGATGGCCACATTCATAAAGCCTTGGGATACGACCATGTCTGCGACGACGTCAGCTGCCCAGCCTTTGACGAAACCTGAAGGATCAACGCCGCCATCGACGGCCCATGGATCAAACACTCCACCGGTGAGCGCTTTGACGAGCTCACAGCGATTGAGAACTTCACGGACGATTGCCGGCATCTGCGACAACTCCGCGAAACCCATCCGCAGCGCGGTGATGGGGGTATCGATGCGATACGTCGAGAACCAGCGATCGACCTGATGCAAGAACTCGACTCCGTCAGCGATGACTTCAAGCGCACTTTCATCGAGATGCTCATCGCGAATATCGAAAGTCACGACGGTTCCCCACACTTCTTCCTGGTGAACCGCTCGATCCCAGCCGCCATCGAGATGTTTAATCAGCGTGCTCATAGCCCAGCTGCCTTAATCGCAGCCTGAAGTGATGCTTTGTACGCAGACGAGGTGTAACTCGCACCTGAAACCGACGAGATGTTTGCTGACTGTGCTGCGAGTGCTTCGCTGCGCAAGAGTGGAATCGCACTCGCAGACAGCTGCTGCGACTCGACCTCTTTGTTGGGGTAGGACAACGTGCCAATGTCGGTGATGACACCGTTGACGACGCGGATCTGCACCTGGACGGTGCCGTAGATGCCAGCCCGGGCAACGACACCTGTGAAGTCACCGTTGACGGGTCCAGTTGTCGGGATTGGTTCCACTGTAGGTGTGCTCGATGACGGCGCTGGCTTAGGCGGCTTGGTCGCCTTCGGCTTTGGACCGTTACCCGGCTTGGTGTCGACCGGCGTTGGGGTCGGGTTTGGGTCGTAGGTAGGAATCGCAGTCGGTGAGCCCGTAGCCGATGCCGAAGGCTTGACGACGGTCGGGTCGACGGCTGCCGCGGTGGTCGGAGTCCCGAGGCTGCCCAATCCGCCGAGTCCATCGAGACCTTCAGTGGTCTCAAAACTTTGTGACGCAGGTGCATAACCCAGCGTTGCTGCCAGACCTAGGGCCGTGCCTGTACTGACAAATAGTGCGCGCTTCATTGATACTCCTGTTAGAAAGCAAATGCTTCATGGTGGACGCGAAATTCGGGGACGCCAGCTGCTTCGGCCAACTTCTGAACGCCGACGGTGAAACCGCCAGGGCCGCAGATGAAGATGTCGCTGTCGCCAATTCGCGGTGCGAATTTGGTGATGTGCTCGAGAGTGAGCGGATGTTCGGCTGGTGTGCCGTACAACAAATGGACGTTCCAGCCACGCTGTTCGCCGAGTTCTTGCATCTCGTTGGCGAGCGGTGCTTGTGAACTATCGAGGGCACGGAAGATCACTGTGGCGCGGCTATCAAGCGGAAGTTCTTCGAGCATTGCGCGGATCGGAGTAATACCGATACCAGCTGCGAATGCCACAACTTCGTCGGTGTAGCGGCGGTCTTCAGTGAAGATGCCGTAAGGACCTTCCGCGATCACTCGTGTTCCTGGCTTGAGGCGATTGAGGAGCTCACCCGACTGGTCGCCGAGGTTCTTGACCGTGATTCGTAGCCACTCGTCGTGTGGCGCCGCGGACAGCGAGTACGGGTGGGCCTGCCACCACCAGTCGCGCACCATGAAGCGCCATTGGAAGAACTGGCCGCCGCGAGCCTGCAGTCGATCAAGTCGACGGCCGGTCATGTAGATGCTTACGACGTCCTTGTTCTCCTCGACGACTGCTGCGATGCGCAACTGATGGCGCAGCGAGAGCGCAATCGGGATGAACAAGCGACCAACTGCGATGGTCGCTGCGACAGCTGCGTACACGCCAATCCACAACGGCTTAAGCCACGGGTTGTTGAGGAAGACGCGTCCACTCTCGATTTGGTGGCCGAAACTGATTGCCACCGCGATGTAGAAGTAGAGGTGTGTGACCCACCAGGTCTCGTACTTCATCTTGCGACGCACGCGACGGTAAGAAGTGACCCCGGCCATCACCATGAGTCCGAATCCCACGGTAGCGGGGACCATCCATGGGTATTTCAAGTTCAAGTCGACGAACTGCGTGACAACATTGATCTGATGTGACTGGGCATAGCCGATCGTGACCGCAACCACATGGATGGCAATCAGAAACAGCGAATAGGGGGCGAGCTTGCGATGAAGAATAACCATGCGGTCATGGCCAAAAGCGCGCTCGATGGCGGGAATGCGCGAGACCAGGATCAACAGCATGAGGCACAGGTACGTGCCGACCATTGAGGTGAGAATGCTGACTGCGCTGAAGACACCCCCAGGTGTCTGCACCACTTCAGCGGCGACGTAGATGCTG
>JBDLPZ010000016.1:0-5308 GCA_039800825.1 Actinomycetota bacterium | reverse complement strand
GTCGGAAGGCCAGCAGGAGTCACTGCGGCAGAAGGATTGCTGCTCGACGAATTGCCGTTGGCGCTGAGCGCAACAACCGAGACGGTGTACGCGGTGCCGTTGGTGAGACCAATGATGGTGCAGCTCAAAGTGGCGGTGCCAGTTGTGCTACAGGTCTTGGTGCCAGGAGTCGTCGTAGCCGTGTAGCCAGTGATCGTCGAGCCATTAGCAGCCGATGCAGACCATGAGACGGTGAGTTGGCCGTCGCCACGTACTGCTGTCACCGTGGCAGGTGCCGATGGCGTGCCGAGAATGATGACCGCACTCGAAGCGGCAGAAGCGGCCGAGGTGCCGTTGGTGTTGGTCGCCGTGACGGTGAATGTGTACGTCGTGCCCGCGGTGAGGCCAGTGACGATGCACGACGTGGTCGCGCTGGTGCAGGTCTTAGCTCCGGGGTTAGAGGTGACGGTGTAGCCGGTGATCGCCGAGCCACCATTAGAGGCAGGTGCAGCCCACGTAACTGTCGCCTGCAGATTGCCGGCGACGGCGGTCACTGACGTCGGTGCGCCAGGAGCAGTCGCCGTGCTGAGCACGCCAATCTGGTAGGTCGAGTTCATGGTGTTCAGGATCGAGGTCTTACCGCCGTGCTGGCCGTTGTAGTTGGCCGTGCCATCTTTGCCGCAGTTAGGCGTGATGGTGCCCGAGCCGCCGGAGTGAGAGTTGACCAGAGCAGTTACGTTGTAGACGTTGGTGCCGACGACAGTCCAGCAGTCACTCGACTTGTTGTGCGTCGCGACCTGAGCCATCGTGTACGGCGTTGTCGACACAGCCCATGCCTGCATCGCGACGATGCTCACTGGCACGGCGATGATGCTGAAGAGGACGGCCTTGATTCGGAATGAAAGTCCCTGCTTGGGGCTCTGGAGAGCCTGGTCCTTGCGAGTCTTCATGGCGGTTAACCAACTCCCGTTTCGATCGTTTGGGTGAATTCCCCGCAAGTTCGCGTGCACCACGGCAGGGCCGTGTGTAGTGCGGACGGGAGGGGAAACGTCTGAGCGAAGGGTAAATGCCAGAGCCGCCCCGTGTCTTAAAACAGCCTGTGTGTTCAGTGAAGAATCCCACAGTCCCTCACGAAATGAGAGTTTTAGGGCAGGAAAAGCCCGAAAACGGTCAGGTTAGAAACGAATCGTGACCAGCAGAGCGTTGTGATCTGACTTGGCCAGCGGCAGCGTCAGATACGAGCGAGCGGTCGCGCCGCTGAACAGAACGTGGTCGAGGGTGGCCTGGATGTAAGGGCGGTTGTCCATCCGCCACGTGATTTTGTTGATTCCGAGCTCGGCTCCTGCATCGCGGAGTCGTCCTGAGTCCATGACGTCGCGGAACTGCTTGTGCTCGACACCCGCGTTGAAGTCGCCTGCCACGATGACTGGCATTGAGCCGTAGTGCATGGAGAACTTCGCGAGAGCCTGGAGGCCGCTGGCCCAGAAACGTTCTTGTTGGAACACCGGCGGGAATGGGTGAGCCGACTTCACCGCGACGGTGCCGATCTCGGGGATTTCGAGAATTGCTTCAGGCATGGCGAACTCATTGCCGATAGCGGCAGGCCGGAAAAGCTCAGTCGGTTTGGTGAGCGGGAACTTGCTGAGCACCGCACCGCCGGCGCTGTCTGGCTGCGCATCGACGACTTGGTAGCGCAACAGCTTCTTGATGTCTTTGGTTTCGAGCTGGGTCGCGCAGTTTTCATCGCATTCCTGCAGAAAAACAATGTCTGGCCGCTCGCGAAGTATCAGTGTGACGACGTCATCAATGGCGCCACCGAGTTTGAGATTGGCTGTCAGAATCTCAACGTCTTGGCCAATCGTGGTGACGGGCCATTCTGATTTCACGTTCGGCTGCGCATAAATAATCAGTGCGATTGCAATGCAATGAGCGGCGACGAGTTCAGCGTGCTTACGGAAAAGTTCAATCAGCGCGCCGATTGCGAGCGTGCCCGCGATCCACTCAGGGAATGCGACGATCTGCACGTACGGCGGGTATTCGATCATGCCGAAATAGCGAACGAACAGCACGATGCCGGCATTGACCAGGAGACCCCAGGCAAGCCAGTGAAGCAGAGTGCCGATACGCGATTTCATCCCCCGAAGGATATGCAAAACGACTAAGGGCGACCCGAAGGCCGCCCTTAGTGTTGAACAAAATTCAGCGATTAAGCCTTCTTGGTTGCCCAGAAGATTTCGGCGATTTCGTCGATCTTTGCGAGGAGCTCATCGGCCTTCGCGACATCGACAGAACCCTTGGTGCCAGCGGCGCCAGCAAGCTTGGTCGCATCATTGAACAGTGCATGGAGCTGTGGGTAAGCCTCGAAGTGCGCAGGCTTGAAGTAGTCGGTCCAGAGAACCCAGAGGTGCTCCTTGACCATGTTGCTGCGCTCTTCCTTGATGGCGATGGCGCGAGCCTTGAAGTCTGCATCGTTTGATGCGTGGTACTTCTCGATGGTCGCCTTTACTGACTGGGCTTCGATGCGGGCCTGGGCTGGGTCGTAGACGCCACATGGCAAGTCGCAGTGAGCTGAAACTGTCTTGATCTTAAACATTGCAAACCTCTCAGGTCCTTGAGTAAGTGCAGACTACCGCCGTGGGAATGTTTTGGCATTGGCGCGTCCGACGGGTGGTCGGCTCGTCGATGCTGCCCACGCTCACGCCCGGCCAACTCGTGCTCGTGGACCGCGCCGCAGAGCCACGGGTGGGCGATGTCGTAGTGGCCATTCACCCCGAGATCGCTGGCGAGATCATTAAGCGGCTCACCCGCATCGATTCTGATGGCTACTGGCTCGAAGGCGATGCAATGCGCGTCGAGACTGCCACGAGTTCGAAGGATTCGTGGGTGGTCGGCTCATTCACCCGAGCCCAAATTCTCGGAGTGGTACGCCAAATTGCCCTAAGCGGTACGTGAAAACGCCCTAGCCGGTACGTGAAAACGACACTCAGTCGTGCGTCTTCTTAGGTGCAATCGCAAAGATCGCCAGGGCGCCGACGACCGCCACTCCCGCAGCAATCTTCAGGGCTGCCGAACTGCCGTCTGCGAATGCTGAAAGCGCCGTGGCCTTGAGCTGTTCAAACATCGCCTCGGATCCGGCAGGCGGTGTCATCGTCGTAAAGGCGGGGGAGCGGCTGACGAGTTCGGCAATGTTGGTCGGCAACTTGGCGACGGCCTCGGCCATTCCGTCTTGATAAACGTTGGTCAGAGTCGATCCGAGAATTGCAATGCCGACCGCCGATCCGAATTCGCGCGATGTGTCGTTGACTGCAGACGCAACGCCTTGCTTTTCTTCTGGCATCGAGTTGGTAATCGCCGTCGTCGCGGGCATCGCGGAGAACGCTGCACCGACTCCGAAGAAGCCGAGCGCAATCAAGAATTGCGTGTAATCGAAGACAGAGCCGAGACCACTAAACCGGTAGAGGCCAAACGCAAACATCGTGAGTCCGAATGTGCCGAGATACTTCTGCGGAACGCGCTTGCTGAGGTGAGCCGCGATTCGCGCCGAGGGCATCAAGAACAGGGGCATCGGCAGCAAACGCACGGCCGCATCCCAGGCGCTAAACCCAGCTACGTATTGCAGATACTGAATCGCAACAAAAATAAAGCCAAACTGCCCGAAGAACTGAATCGTGATCGAAAGTGCGCCTGCGCTGAATCCCGGATTCTTGAACTCGCGTGGATCGATCAACGGCTCAGGAGCGCGCAGCTCATGAAGCACAAACAAGACGAGTGCGGTGACGCCGATTCCGATGCCGCCCATTGATAGAGTTGAATCCCAACCGCGATCTGGACCTTCGATAATTCCCAGAACTAGCGAACCAACGCCGACCACGGACAGAGCGCCACCGAGCCAATCGAGGGGCGCCTTGCCTTCCTTGACTGACTCGGGAATGAACGCCAGCGTCATCAGAAGTCCGATGACTGCGAGCGTGAGGTTGAGGCCGAAGAACGAATTCCATTCGAAGAACTTCAACAAATACGACGTGCCGAACAGGCCGATAAACGCGCCACCGCCTGCGACGCCGACCCACACGCTGACCGCCTTTGCGCGTTCTTCTTTTTCAAACGAAGACGTAATCACCGACAACGTCGACGGCATGATGAACGCTGCGCCGATACCAGTGACGATTCGCACGGCGATGAGTTGTGATGGTTCGCCGACGAATAACCCGAACGAGCTCGCGATGCCGTAACAAATGAGTCCAGTCGTCAGAGTGAGGCGTCGGCCGTATCGATCGGCGACGGCGCCCGCGAGCATGAGCAGCCCCGAAAACACAACTGTGTAGGCATCGACTATCCAGGTGAGGTCGGTCTGCGTCGCACCGGTGTCGCGTGCGATGGACGGGAGCGCGACGTTAAGGCCGGCGACCGCCGACACCACGGTCATCAAGGAGATTGCGACTGAAGGCAGAATCATGCGTTTGCGGTTCATGGCGACCTTTCCGAGTAGCCAATCTACGCCCAAAAACGACAAATCCCCGTACTCAAGTGACCTTTTTCGAGACCTGGTACGTGGATCTGTCGCTGGGCGACAAAACGCCGTACCACCTCTAAAAAATGGCGCTCTGAATCCGCGAATTTGTCGTATTCGGCAAATCCCCGTACCACCCACGCGGAGAGTCGGCTAGTCCTCGTCGTCGATGCGAGCGAGGTACACAGCAAAGCGCTCCATCGGGATCTCGAACTCAGGATTGAGATCGACGAATTCGCGCAAACGATCTGCAACCCAGCCGAGATCAACTTCGTCTTCGCCGCGACGGCGTTCGAGCTCTTCAATACCGCGATCGGTGAAGTACATGGCTGTTCCTTAAGAAAACGCTGCTTCGACGAGTGCTGCCTGCTCGACTTCGTGGCGGTGGTGCGAGCCCACAGCTGGCGAAGAAGATGCAGGGCGCGAGACGCGCTGCACGTGACGATTGAGAACCTCAGACAAGTGCATTGCCATGAATGGCCATGCGCCCTGATTGGCAGGCTCTTCTTGTACGAAGCGAATCTCAGCATCTCCAGAAATGCCTTCGAGTGCAGCGTTCAAGGTGACAACCGGCAGTGGGTACAAACGCTCCATGCGAACGATGGCGACATCATCGGCTCCACGCTTCTGCTTCTCGGCCAGCAAGTCGTAGTAGACCTTGCCCGAGCAGATGAGCACCTTCTTGACGTTGCTTGGCTGCACGCTTGAGTCGCCGATGACAGCACGGAAAGTGCCGCTCGTGAACTCTTCAGTGCGCGAGGCCGCGGCCTTTGAACGAAGCAGTGACTTCGGATTGAAGACGACCAGTGGACGCGTGAG
>JBDLPZ010000015.1:0-13042 GCA_039800825.1 Actinomycetota bacterium | reverse complement strand
GGTGCCATCGACTTCAAGTTCTGACACCGCCGTGTCTGGTAGCGGCGACAACATCGTCGGGTGGTACCAAGCCTGCAGCGCGTCAGCCCGAGTCCATGCATCCCACATCGCGTCCATGTCGACCGAATACTCGCGCTCCACTGAGTACAACAGCAGGAAGCGCACCTCATAGCGGTCATCATCGGAGTCCGCGAGCACATAGATGTATGCAGGCACATTGCCAGCGGCCGTCTCTACCAAAGTCACAACGCGCTGATACCCAGGGCCTTCGAACGCATCGAGCCGATCCAGATGCGACGCGAGATCTTCACTCGTCAGCACCTGTACGGGCACGACGGCTCCATCGGGATCAAGTGTCAGCGCAGGAAATTCGTAAGCGGCACCCCAACCATTGGGCAATAACTCCCCGTGCACTTTCCCATGCACCCATGTCCCTTCAATCATTTCGACGTGAGGATGATTGCGTTGACCTGGCTGCAATGTGCCGTACGTAGCGAGACTGATGACCTTCATAGCGCTCACCTTAACTTTGCGATGACAGAGTCTCGGCCAGCCATGCATTGCGCTGCTTAAGTAATCGCGTCATGTACCGCTCGAGGAATAGCGCATCAACCAATCGGCCAATCGGACCGAGCGGCGACGAATACTCGGCCACATCAACCATCAGCGTGCCGCCATCAGCGACTTCGAAACGATGCTCGTGCCACCATCTACGAAATGGTCCAGAGACCTGCTCATCAACAAACCTCGAAGGCGACTCGTATTCGCTGATTGTTGAAGTCATGGTGAAAGGAATGCCGAAGTGCCGCGCCCGCCAGGTGACCGTGTCACCAAGGCTCATCACTCCAGAAGTGACGCCGCCGATTGCGCGCTCTCCAGACTCAGCCATCGACGCGGAGTGCGCATCGACTGAGAGACTCAATTCAAAGCAGCTTTCACGGCTAGCGGGGATAAATGTCGCCAGTTCGATTCGGGGCACGTAGCGATAGTAGGCGTCAGATTGAGAATGCGTGCAGAGGAGAGCTGCGGCCTAAAGAAGTGATTCGCCGAGTTCGCTCGGGTTGAACGCGATCTCCCAGCGGAAACCGTCTGGGTCAGCGATGTATCCGCTGTAGCCACCCCAGTCACGATGAACGGGCGCAGCGATAAGCGTTGCGCCGGCCGCGACTGCTTCCGCGATCGCAGCATCGACGGCTTCAACGCTCGCCAGGTTGTGTGCGAGAGTGAAAGGCAGTGCCGCGGCTCCGCGATCAATTGGGCCAATCTCAGCTTCGGCCGATGACTCTGCCCACAAGCTCAGGATCAGTTTCTCCCCAACCCGAATCATCACGACTTCGCCGGGCACATCTAGCTCCGCGGCCCAGCCGAGGGACTCAACATAAAAGTTGCGCGAGAGTTCGACGTCAGCGACGACGAGCGTGACGAAGTTGAGTCGCGCGTCCATTGATTAGACGTTAAAGCGGAACTCGACGACATCGCCGTCGGCCATGATGTATTCCTTGCCTTCCATGCGCGCCTTGCCCTTTGAGCGAGCTTCAGCGACAGAACCGCATTCAACGAGATCAGCAAACGAAATAACTTCGGCCTTGATGAATCCCTTTTGGAAGTCAGTATGGATAACGCCGGCAGCTTCTGGAGCAGTGTCGCCCTTATGGATCGTCCACGCGCGCGCTTCTTTAGGACCGGCGGTGAGGTAGGTCTGCAAGCCGAGAGTGTCGAAAGCGACCTTCGCGAGCACTGACAAACCGCTTTCGTCCTGACCAACCGACTGAAGAAGTTCAAGCGCATCAACTTCGTCAAGCTCGACGAGTTCTGATTCGAGCTTCGCGTTCAAGAACACGGCCTGCGCAGGTGCGACAAGAGCGCGCATGTCTGCTTGGAAGGCATCGTCAGTGAGTTCAGCCTCATCGACGTTGAAGACGTAGATGAATGGTTTGGCGGTAAGCAAAAACAGTTCGCGCAGCGGCGCTGCATCCATGCCAGAAGCGAACACAGTCGTGCCCGCTTCGAGATGCTTCTGAGCCACCAGCACTGCGTCGAGGACTGCAGCCTTGGTCTTGTCCATCTTGGCTTCTTTTTGAAGGCGTGGAATCGCCTTTTCGACTGTCTGCAAGTCGGCGAGAATCAACTCAATATTGATGGTCTCGATGTCATCCTTCGGAGACACCTTGCCTTCAACGTGCACGACGTCGTCGTCTTTGAATGCGCGGACGACCTGGCAGATGCCATCAGATTCGCGAATGTTGGCGAGGAACTTGTTACCCATGCCCGCGCCTTCAGACGCGCCACGCACGATGCCGGCGATGTCGACGAACGTGACGGTGGCGGGGAGAATTCGCTCGCTACCGAAGATGCCTGCGAGCACATCGAGGCGCTTGTCTGGAACGCCGACGACGCCTGTGTTGGGCTCAATCGTGGCGAACGGGTAGTTCGCCGCCAAGACGTTGTTCTTGGTGAGAGCGTTGAAAAGCGTCGACTTGCCGACGTTTGGGAGACCTACGATGCCAATAGTTAGAGCCACGTGGGCGAAGCGTAGTCGGGAATGTCAGACCCAAAATCCACAATCCGCACATGGAAACTGTGCTCATCGCCGCTCTGGCGTCCCTCGTAGGTCTACTGCTCGGATACCTGTACGGCTCTCGCGGCTCAGCGGGCCTTCGGGCGACTAACGCGCTGCTTACACAACAGCTTGAGCAGAAGGAGCAGGCCGCGCAGACCAATGTCGACGTCCTCGCGTTGCTCAGTCCGCTCAAATACGAATTGGTGCGGCTGCACGAGTTGGCCCAAAACGCAGAGAGATCTCGAGCCAGCAGCGCAGGTGAAATTCGCGAGCAGCTTCGCCAAGTCAGCAAGGGCTACGAACAGCTTGCGCACGTGACTCAAAACATCTCGACCGCGCTGTCTCGTGGCCAGACCCGCGGCCAGTGGGGCGAGATGCAGCTCGAGCAGATGCTCAAAGACGCTGGCATGCTGCCCGGCACTCACTACGAGCGGCAGGTCACGATCACCAACAGCGACGGAACCATCCGTCCAGATTTGTTCATCAACTTCCCCGATCAGACTCGTATCCCTGTGGACTCAAAGTTCCCTTTCGACGCCTATTGGCGTGGGGTCGAAAGCCAACAAGCCAACGATGAACAAGGTGCGGCTGAGGACTTTGCCCAGCACGCCAAGGACGTCCTCAAGCACGCCGAAACACTGTCACGCAAGAAGTACGTCGACGCTGCCGACGGCCCAGAAGTGGTCGTCTTGTTCATGCCGCTCGACTCAATCTTCTTCGCAGCCATTGAGGCCGATCCTTTGCTGCAGCAGAAATGCCATGAGAAGGGCGTGATTCTGACCAGCCCCGCCATGTTCATGGGACTGTTGCGCTCGATCGCCTTCGGTTGGCGCCGCAACGAACTCGCTGCCAACGCTCGACAAGTGTCGGACGTGGCGAGCAGCCTCCTCAAGAAACTGGGGCAAGTCGTCGAATCAGTCACGACTCTCGGCAACAGCCTTCAAACATCCGTGACCGCCTACGGCAAATTCGTCTCGCTGCTAGACAACAGTGTGCTCACCGAAGCTCGCAAACTTCGGAGCCTGGGTGTGAGCGTCACGGCCGAGCTCGATGCCCCCGAGAAAATGCCGTCAGATGTCCGCCCATTCCTCGGCAAGGCAGGCGAACTCACTGACTCCAATTAGGCTGCGCCCGTGACTGATAGCCAGAATGCCGGGGGCCGGCTGTATCGCTCAGCAGGCTCAAAGCACCCTGATGCAGTGCCTGCGCCACGCGGCCGCCGCGCTGTTAACCCAGATCGTTTCGATTTCTTGGAGACGACCGAACCTTCGAAGGTTCTCGAACCTGAGCAGTTCGACGGTGAACTTCCTGGCGAATTCGGCCTGCGCGGCTGGCAGCTCTTCATTGTCGTTGCGGCACCAACACTCGTGGTGTCGTTCATCGAATCAATGTTCTCAAAAAACGTCGGCGTGCTGACATTCGGTGTGTTCGTCATCGCCTGTGTGCTCGGCGCACTGCGGACTCGCGCCGAATCTTCATACGCAACCTGGACCACGCCTGCACTTGCTTTTGCGACCGTCAGTCTCATTGGCGCGGCACTGAAACTCTCTGCATCGGCTGGCTTGCTCGGCAATATCGCCGCCATCGGTGTCGAATTCTTTACGCGCCTGTCAGCTGCGATGTGGCCTGTTCTCGGCGCGACAGTCGTCGGCTGGATCTTGGGGCGACGCACTCTGGTGAGATACCGCGCGGCTCGTTATCGCGCACAGCGTCGCCAGGTTCGCGACTAAGCGTTCTCTGCCGCTTTCATATCGCGGCGAAGCTCAGGTGGCAACGAAAAGATCAGCGTCTCTTTAGCGACGGTCACTTCTTCAACGTCACCGAATCCGCGTTCTGCAAGCCACGCGAGTACACCGGTCACGAGCTCCTCTGGCACAGACGCGCCGGACGTCAAGCCAACAGTGTTGGCCTCCGCGATCCATTCTTCCTTGAGTTCATCAGCGCCATCGACGCGGTAAGAAGCACCTGCGCCGCAGTCCAATGCAACTTCAGCCAGTCGCACAGAGTTTGAAGAGTTGCCGCTGCCGACAACGATTACGACATCACAATCACCTGCGATCTGCTTGATGACCTGCTGTCGATTCTGCGTCGCGTAGCAGATGTCGTCTGATGGAGGCGACTGCAACTGCGGAAGACGCTTCTTCAGGCGGTTGACCGTCTCCATCGTTTCGTCGACCGAAAGAGTCGTCTGCGAAAGCCAAATGACCTTCTCGTCTTCAATGACTTCCAATGCATCAGCGGCAGCAGGGCCATCGACGAGCGTCATGGCCTCTGGCGCTTCGCCCATCGTGCCTTCGACTTCTTCGTGACCTTCGTGGCCGATGAAAACGATCTTGTAGCCATCAGCAGCAAAGCGTTTCGCTTCGCTGTGCACCTTGGTGACGAGTGGGCAGGTCGCATCAATCGCGCGCAAATTGCGCTCGGCGGCCTCAGCGTGCACGGCTGGTGAGACGCCGTGGGCACTGAAGACGACTGTCGAGCCTTCTGGGACTTCATGGAGCTCATCGACGAAGATGGCGCCGCGCTCTCGAAGCTGGCCGACCACAAACTTGTTATGCACAATTTCTTTGCGCACGTAGACCGGCGCGCCATAGAAATCGAGCGCCTGCTCAACAGTGATGACCGCGCGGTCAACGCCAGCGCAGTAGCCACGAGGAGCGGCGAGCAAAACCTTTTTGGTGTTCGTCATGGCGCAATCGTAGAAGCGCCCAGCCCGCCGCGCGCCTTGAGTCCAAGAAAGTCAGACCCATGTGGTGCGATACGCCCGTGGAAACCCCAACCGTCGGCTCATCGCCCGATACTGCCTACCGTCTTCAAGACGTCTCTAAGCAGCTCGGTGACTACATCGCACGCCTGAGTCGCGTGTGGGTCGAGGGCCAGCTGGTCTCCCCGAAGCCATATGGACGACTTGTCTACGTGACTCTTCGCGACCCAGACGTGGACATGTCCATGACCATGGTCGTGCCGATCGACGTCTGGGGCAGCATCGCTGACTCAGTTTCCGACGGCGCGAGAGTCGTGGCGTTGGTGACTCCAGAGTGGTGGGCCAAGAAAGGCGATCTGCGACTGCGCGCGCATTCGATTCGCGCCGTCGGCGTCGGCGATCTGCTCGCTCGTATTGAGCAGCTCCGCAAGACACTCGAAGTCGAAGGCCTCTTCCGTGCTGATCGTAAGAAGCCTCTGCCGTTCCTGCCGCGCGTAGTTGGCCTTATCACCGGTCGCGATACTGACGCACTTAAAGACGTCGTCATCAACGCACGCCGCCGTTGGCCCGCGACGCGATTTGAGATTCGCGAAATCGCTCTCCAACAGGCGGGCACACCAGTCGCGGCCGCCAAGGCTCTCGACGAACTTCAGTCAATTGCTGAAGTCGACGTGATCGTCATCGCCCGAGGTGGTGGCTCATTCGAAGACTTGCTGCCGTGGAGCGACGAGGGTCTCGTTCGTGCGGTCGCGGCTGCTTACAAGCCGGTCGTATCCGCCATCGGCCACGAGAACGATCATCCGATTCTCGATGATGTCGCCGATGTGCGCGCATCGACCCCGACCGACGCCGCCCGCAGAATCGTTCCTGACCTCGAAGATGAAACTGCACAGATTGATTACCTGCGCGGTCGACTCTCAGAGCACCGTCGTCGCTGGATTGAGAATCAAAACCGCCATATTCAGTTGGCGACGTCTGCGCTGCGCGCTCGTTCACCTCGAGCAGTCGTGACGCTGCGCCAACAAGAACTGGTGACCATTCGCTCGAGCATGCGTGCTAGCACCACGCTTCGCCTTCATCGCGAAGAAGCCAAAGTTCAGCAGCTGTCACACCGGCTCGCTGCCCTCTCGCCGTTTGCGGTGCTCTCGCGCGGCTACGCCGTAGCCACCCTCGCCGATGGACAGGTCGTCCGAGCTGAGAGCGAAGTACAAGACGGCACCGAAGTGTTTGTCCGCGTGCATGAAGGCCAATTCCGTACTGTTAGAACCAATCAACCCAAGGAGAAGTCGTGAGCGACCTCAAGAAACTTGTCTCAATGACCGACGCCGATATTGCGGCGTTGTCGTATGAGAATGCGCGCGAGCTCCTGACCACGGTTGTAGAAGCACTCGATGATTCAGCTCTGCCACTGAGCAAACTTATGAAACTATGGGAAATCGGCGAGAAGATCACCAAAGTCTGTGAAGCCCACTTGGCCGCTGCTGCCGAGAAACTCGCCGACGGCCTACCGTCTGCAGACAACTAGAACAGAGCTCAGACCGCGCTGATCAACTTCTCTAGCGCGACTAGTCCTAGCGCGGAGTCCGCCTTCTCATCTGCGCGAACAAGCAGCGAATACTCCAGCCCGCGATAAACAAACACGGTCGCATCGGTGACTGAGTACACCTCCCAGGTGATGTCTCCAGAGACGAGGGGCTCACTCGGCTTTGCTCCGCCCGTGTAGTTCTCAATGAACTTATCGAGCAGTCCCGTATCAGTCTGCTCCACTTCGAAGTAGTTACCAGTCGCAGTCACATACCCGACATGCCAGACATGCTTGGTTTCGTCCGACGGCGCCTTCTCAAGCCGAGCGCTCGTCGAAGTCCAACCTTCGGGTGCGGCCATCACGACAATCGGGAAACCGGCCTGGGCCTGTGAACCGGTAGCAATAGCCACCGCATCGACAGCTTTGATGGGATTGCTATCGGGAACTGGCCGCCAGGTGATGACCAGGATGAACACAACGAAGATTGCGAGAACGCCCATCGACCGAAGCATGTCGAGCGCGGTTTCGCGTCCGCGCTTGCGCTCCACGGGGACAGTCTGTGGCTGGTTCTCGCTCATGACGGCAAAGTGTGCAGGATGGCGCGGCTCACAGCCACATCATCCGACCTCGCGTGGCGAGCCAATCGGCGTAGCCTTATGCCATGACCGAGTTTCAGTACACCGACTTGTTGCCGACCACCGATTTGGGCACGCCTTACCGCCTCATCACGACGGAAGGCGTCGAAGTCATTGAAGCTGGCGGTCGGGAGTTCCTGAAAGTCGATCCAGACGCGATCCGCATGGTCACCGAAATTGCCATTCGCGACATCCAGCACCTCTTGCGACCTGGCCATCTAGCGCAGCTTCGCAAGATCCTCGATGACCCCGAAGCGTCGGGCAACGACAAATTCGTCGCGCTCGATCTTCTCAAGAACGCAAACATCGCTGCCGGCGGAGTGCTGCCGATGTGTCAGGACACTGGCACGGCGATCATCAGCGGTAAGCGAGGACCCCACGTCCTCACCGATGCGCGTGACGAAGAATGGATCGCCCGCGGCGTTTTCAACGCCTATCAGAACCTCAACCTTCGCTACTCGCAGGTCGCACCACTGACGATGTGGGATGAGAAGAACACTGGTAGCAACCTGCCCGCGCAGATTGAGATTGGTCTCGACACCAAGCCTGGCCACGAAATGCAATACGAGCTGTTCTACATGGCCAAGGGCGGCGGCTCAGCCAACAAGTCCTACCTCTTCCAAGAAACCAAGGCACTGCTTAATCCAACTTCGCTGCGCAACTTCCTCGATGAGAAGCTACGCATGATCGGCACCAGCGCATGCCCGCCGTACCACCTCAGCATCGTCATCGGCGGCACTAGCGCCGAGCACACACTCAAGACTGCAAAGTACGCATCGGCCCGAGCACTCGACACGCTTCCGACCTCAGGCAGCGAACTCGCTTGGGGATTCCGCGACCTCGAGATGGAAGCAGAAGTTCTCAAGCAGACACAGGAATTCGGTATCGGAGCGCAGTTCGGCGGCAAGTACTTCTGCCACGACGTTCGCGTCATTCGCTTGCCGCGCCATGGCGCTTCGTGCCCAGTCGCAATCGCTGTCTCGTGCAGCGCTGACCGCCAGGCGTTTGCAAAAATCACTCGCGACGGCATTTTCATGGAGCAGCTCGAGACTGATCCCGCACACTTCCTGCCAGAGACGCATGAAGGAAATCTCTCCGACGACGTAGTGGCGATTGACCTCAACCAGCCAATGTCTGCAATCCGAGCGCAGCTGTCACAGCTGCCAGTCAAGACTCGCGTTTCGCTCACCGGTTCACTCATCGTCGCCCGCGACTCCGCTCACGCCCGCATTCTCGAAATGCTCGAGCGCGGCGAGGAAATGCCCCAGTACATGCGCGATCACGCGGTGTACTACGCCGGCCCTGCAAAGACTCCTGAAGGCTACGCATCAGGTTCGTTCGGACCGACCACCGCGGGACGCATGGACGCGTATGTTGACCGATTCCAGAAAGCGGGCGGCTCGATGGTCATGCTCGCCAAGGGCAACCGAAGTGCAGCAGTCACCAACGCCTGCAAGGAAAACGGTGGCTTCTACCTCGGCTCAATCGGTGGACCTGCGGCTCGCTTGGCACAAGACAACATCACCAAGGTCGAAGTCCTCGACTTCGCGGATCTCGGCATGGAAGCAGTCTGGAAGATCGAGGTCAAGGACTTCCCAGCATTCGTCGTCGTAGACGACAAGGGCAATGACTTCTTCGCAGAGACGATGCGTCCGGTCTCCATCCGTCGCCCAAGCTAGGCGTCAGGCCACCTAAGCGTCAGAGTTTTGTGACTGGGCTATAGCGCAACAACAAGCGCTTCTGTCCGACTGCACCGCCGAAGTCGACCGTCACCTGCGCGTTGGGGCCTGTGCCCGCGATGGCTTCAACCTTGCCCATACCGAACTTATCGTGCAGAACACGATCGCCAGGTGCGAGATCAAACTCGGTAGCAGCCTCTTCAGGAGTACGGTTCTTGAGCAACTGTTCCATTGCTGGTGCACCACCGAAACCACCGCGAGTCGGTGCGGTCCGCATGAGGTTGGAATCCGGTCCACCACGCAGCCACGACAGCAGATCCTCAGGAATCTCATCGAGGAATCGAGATGCGGTACCTGCCGACGGCGCTCCCCACGTCATTCGACTCATCGCGCGCGACAAGTACAAACGCTCGCGGGCGCGAGTGATGCCGACATAGGCCAGTCGTCGTTCTTCTTCGAGCTCGGAAGGGTTATGCCAGGCACGAGAGTGAGGGAAGGTTCCCTCTTCGAGACCAGTCAAGAACACGACCGGAAACTCCAAGCCTTTTGCCGTATGCAATGTCATCAGCGTGATCTGACCGGCCTCTTCTTCAGGCAGTTCATCTGCGTCAGCGACGAGCGCTACCCGCTCAAGGAACTCGAGCAGTCCACCTTCGAGATCTTGCTCGGCTTGGTCGATTTCGAATTCCTTAGCCACAGACTCGAGTTCTGCGAGGTTCTCGACACGGCTTTCGTCTTGAGGGTCATCACTGCGCTGCAACTCAGCCAAGTAGCCCGACTGTTCGAGCACAGCGGCCAATACAATCGATGGACCTTCGCCGGCCTCGACGAGCGTGCGCAAGTTGTTGATCAACTCGACGAACTCAGTAATCGCCTTAGCGGTGCGCGGCTGAACGCCAGCGATGCTTCCGACCATGAACATCGCATCGAAAAGGCTGAGGCCATTGCGAAGCGCGTAGTCATCAATCGATGACTCGGCCTTGTCGCCGATGCCACGGCGCGGAACATTCATGATGCGTCGCAGCGACACTTCATCGGCAGGATTGAGAATGACCCGAAGGTAAGCGAGTGCATCCTTGATTTCTTTGCGCTCGTAGAACCTCGTGCCACCAATGACCTTGTACGGCACACCGGCACGAATAAAGACTTCTTCAATCGCTCGTGACTGCGCGTTCGTCCGATAAAACACAGCCATGTCGCCGAGACGGTAACCCGAGCGAGCCACCAGAGCGTCGGCCTCACCTGCGATAAAGGACGCCTCGTCATGTTCGTTGTCACCAACATAAACACGAATCGGCTCACCCTCGCCGCTGTCAGTCCATAGTCGCTTCTCGCGCCGCGACTGATTACGTGCAATCACCGCGTTGGCGGCGCTCAAAATCGTCTGAGTCGAACGGTAGTTCTGCTCGAGCATGATCGTCGTGGCCTGCGGGAAATCGCGCTCGAACTCATCGATGTTGCGAATCGTCGCACCACGGAATGCGTAAATCGACTGATCGGCGTCACCCACAACGCAGAGCTCAGCCAGCGGCCCTTCGCCACCGACACCGACCAGCTCTCGAACCATCTCATACTGCGCAACGTTGGTGTCCTGATACTCATCGACCATGATGTGACGGAAATTCGCACGGTACCGCGCCGCCACCTCTGGATGCTCGCGCAAGAGCCGAACCATGTTGGCAATCAAGTCGTCGAAGTCCATTGCGTTCGCGACCCGCAAACGATTTTGATACTCCGCGTACACCTCGGCCTGCATGCGCTCGGCGTAGTTAGTCGCGCGAGCAGCAAACTGCTCAGGCGTCAACAACTCGTTCTTAGCATTTGAAATCGCGGTGAGAACCGTGCGCGGTTTGTGCACCTTGGGATCAAAATCCAACGTCTCAATCGCGCGCTTCACGAGCGATAGCGCATCACTCTGGTCATAGATCGCAAACGTTTTGGTGTAGCCAAGCAAATCCGCATCACGACGAAGGAAGCGTGCACACGCGGAGTGGAAGGTCGAGACAACCATCGCGCGCGCCGCCGGCCCGACGAGCTCCTCGACACGATGTCGCATCTCGGCAGCGGCCTTGTTGGTGAAGGTGATTGCCAAAATCTGGTTGGCGTACGCCTGCCGGGTCGCCAACAGGTACGCAATACGACGAGTCAGCACCCGCGTCTTGCCAGAACCCGCGCCAGCCACAATCAAGAGCGGCGTGCCGAGGTGCTTGACGGCAGCTGCCTGCTGAGGATTGAGGTCGGACAACTCCATAGCGGCGGGGGTCGAGCCACCAGCCGGCTGTGGGTCATCTCCAAATAGCGAATTCATCGGTCGGAGTTTAAGTGCGGGCACTGTCACTGCAGTCGGGTGCGTGACTGCATACGATTCGACCTCTAAAGAGGGAGTCCCCGTGCTTGATGACAGCCAAGTTGAACGAATCCTGGTCGTAAACGCCCACCCGGATGATGCCGACTTCGGTGCTGGCGGAACCATCGCGGCTTGGACGGCTATGGGCATCGAGGTCTCGTACTGCCTGCTCACCAACGGCGACCAAGGCGGTTTCGACGACACACCCCGCGACCAAATGGGACCGCTTCGTCAGCGCGAACAGCGCGCGGCAGGCGCAGCCCTCGGCGTCACCGACATTGAGTTTCTTGGCCACCCAGATGGCCATCTGATTCCGACAATTGCTCTGCGCGGCGAAGTCGTGCGCGCGATCCGTCGAGTCAAGCCGCAGCGAATGTTGATTCAGTCACCAGAACGCAACTGGGAGCGCATCTTCGCTTCGCATCCAGATCACCTTGCCGCGGGCGAAATCGCGATTCAGGCTGTCTACCCAGACGCGCGCAATCCATTCGCCTTCCCAGAACTTCTCGAGCAGGGATACGAGCCTTGGGTAGTTGAAGAAGTCTGGGTCATGGGCAATTCGAAGCGTGATCACTTCGTGGATATCACCGACACGATCGATGCCAAACTTGCTGCGCTGCGCGCTCATGAATCGCAGACGTCACACATGGACCTCGACACTCGAATCAAAGAGTGGGGCGCGATGATTGCGGCAGACGCTGGTCTGCCAGGAGGTCGCTACGCCGAAGGTTTCATGGTCGTAGCGACCAACTGAGCAGAGTCTTACGCAAGAACAGTCTTACCAAAGAACAGCGATAGCGATGTTGGTCAAAGATAGAAGACCAATCGCTGCGAAGGTGCCCTTTTCGACTGAAGGCTTGTTCTTGCCCTGCATCAACAAGATGACGATGACTGCGAGCACAAGACCCTTGACGCCGAATTTCATGTGATTAACCGGCTCATCTTCGTCAGGGTTAGCGCTGACCAGGCCAACCATCAACACGCCAGTGAGCAACATCGTCCATGCACCGTGCAACATCGCCTTGGTGACAGTCTTGATCTCAGACGACATCTGAGAGACAAAACCGCCAAGCAGCGCGGCAATACCGACAAAGTGCAAAATGAGCATGAGCTTCAAAGCAATATCCATACAGGCAAACTACCGAAAAGCCCAACAATTCGAGCATTAGCGCGCCCGTCAGCCGCATGAAACTTGGGAGGGCCGTGTGAATTGGTCGAACCCTGACATTTACGACAAGCCACACCTCGAGATTCACCGTAAAATCTGTGCATTAGTTCGAGGAGTTCGTCATGAGTCGCACACGCATCGCCGTCAGTTTTTCCGTTCTCGCGGTGGTCGTTGGCCTGCTCACAGCAGGCAGCGCGGCAAGTCAGACCACGACAAAGCTCTGCATCAACAAGACCAAGGGCACAGTCCGGGTCATCACCACGACGGCGTGCAAGACTGGCGAAACGCTCGTCAAGGTTGTCGCTGGCACCATCGTCGGACCGCAGGGACCGAAGGGTGACCCCGGCACCAACGGCGCACCTGGCTTGGCAGGCAATGACGGCCCTCGCGGCCCGGTTGGCCCACAGGGTGATACGGGTCCGGA
>JBDLPZ010000014.1:0-5511 GCA_039800825.1 Actinomycetota bacterium | reverse complement strand
CTGCGCAGTCGAATGGTGCGAACCACCATTTGTGTGGGTCGGTGATGAACGAGTCTGCATGTTCAAGACCCGCATACAGATGGCGAGTTAGTGGCGACAGCAATCCTGCACCGCCGTATGCCCCGTCGATGTGCAGCCACATGCCGCGAGCGCGCGTGATCTCAGAGACGCCTGCGATGTCATCGACTAATCCAGCGTTCGTCGTGCCGGCAGTAAGAACAACAGCGACGATGGGATCATCGTCTGTGTACGCGTCGAGAGTGCGCTGCAGCGAAGCTTTGGTCACGCGGTAATCGTCGGTTTCGATGATGACCGGCTCCACGTCGAGTAGCCGCAGTGACAAGCCGATTGAAGAATGAGCTTGTTCGCTCAACGCGATACGCACTTGGCGCTTGCCCGTGCGTTCACGACCGACTTCGCGTGCAGTGAAGAGTGACGACAGGTTTGCCATGGAGCCGCCGCTGACGAAAGTACCGCCGGCCGAAGCTGGCATACCCGCTTCGTCCGCAATCCACCGAAGCACCTGGTTCTCAGCGACGATCGCACCAGTGGCTTCGAGCCACGACATACCCTGAAGCGAGGCACACGAGACGACAGTGTCGAAGAGCAGCGACGCTTTGGTGGGTGCGCCTGGAATGAACGACAAAAAGCGCGGGCTATCAGTGCTGAGCACGGTCGGCGCAAGTTGGTTGGCATAGACGTCGAGAACTCGTTCGGCAGGAGTGCCGCGCTCGTTGAGCAGACCGTCGATGGCGGCTTCCATTTCGAGGCGATCGCCGGGGAAATCCAGTGGGGTCTCAGGCATCGCGAGACGCTCGCGGACATAGCCTTGAATCAAGTCAGCCATCTGAGCATCGAACTGATGCATTCGGGCGGCGTTATTGCTCACCAGCTTCTCCTCGTCATTGGGGGTGCTGTCATTGGGTGCACTCTGGGGGCGCGCCCGAGAGTATTGCCTGATGTCCTAGGGTTGTCGAGTGACCACCGCAGTTCACCTTTCCCAGTCACTTCTCGCTGACGCCCGCCGCGATGAGGCCTCGCTCCGCGACTTCATTTTCAGCCTGCCCGGCGTCGACAAAGTTGGGCTTGAGGCCCGTGCTGCTGCGCTCGGCACTCGTTCAATCAAGAATGACTCAAAGCGCGCCTTGATTGACCTCGCGATCCGTATGGTCGACCTCACCACTCTTGAAGGCGCAGATACTCCTGGCAAGGTCGCCGCGCTCTGCGCGAAGGCCATTACTCCGGACCCTCTCGACTCGAGTGTCCCTCAGGTCGCCGCAGTCTGTGTGTACGGCGATCGTGTCGCGGAAGCGCGCGCGGCTCTCGGTAGCTCGCGGATCAACGTCGCAGCTGTCGCTACCGCCTTCCCCAGTGGTCGCGCTTCACTCATCGTCAAACTCCAAGACACTGCCGATGCAGTGGCGGCAGGCGCTGACGAAATCGACATGGTGATCGACCGCGGAGCATTCCTGTCCGGCCGCTACGGACAGGTGTACGACGAGATTGTTGCGGTCAAGGCCGCCTGCGGCAGCGCTCATCTCAAAGTGATTCTCGAAACCGGCGAACTTCAGACGTACGACAACATCAAGCGCGCGTCCTGGATCGCAATGCTCGCTGGTGCGGATTTCATCAAGACTTCGACCGGCAAGGTCCCATCCGCAGCCACTCCTGCCAACGTGCTACTCATGCTCGAGGCGTGCCGCGATTGGGAACGCGTCACGGGCGAGCGCATCGGCATGAAGCCTGCTGGTGGCATTCGCACCACAAAGGACGCCATGAAGATGCTTGTGCTCGTGCACGAAACCGTGGGCGATGCGTGGCTTGATCCGCACCTCTTCCGCATCGGCGCATCGACGCTTCTCAATGACCTCTTGATGCAGCGCAACAAGCTCGCATCTGGCAATTACTCCGGCCCTCGCTACGTGACGAACGACTAAGGAACGCGATCATGACTGAATTCGATTACGCACCCGCGCCAGAGTCGCGCGCCGTCGTTGATATCAAGCCGTCGTACGGACTGTTCATCGATGGTGAGTTCGTCGACCCAATCTCAGACGATTACCTGCCGACCTTCAATCCAGCCAACGAAGAGCATCTCGCCTACTTCGCCGTCGGTGGCGAGGCTGACGTCGATGCTGCTGTACGTGCTGCCCGTCGCGCGTTTCCTAAGTGGTCGAAGATGTCAGGTGCCGAGCGCGGCAAGTACCTCTTCCGCATCGCCCGCATTTTGCAGGAGCGGGCGCGTGAGTTCGCTGTTCTGGAGACCCTCGACAACGGCAAGCCAATCAAGGAATCTCGCGATATTGATATTCCGCTTGTCGCAGCACATTTCTTCTATCACGCAGGCTGGGCTGACAAACTCGAGTTTGCCGGCTACGGCAAGAACCCCAAGCCAATCGGTGTTGCCGGCCAGGTAATTCCGTGGAACTTCCCAATGCTGATGCTCGCCTGGAAGGTGGCTCCTGCGCTTGCTTGCGGCAACACGGTCGTGTTGAAGCCAGCCGAAACCACACCGCTCACCGCGCTGCTCTTCGCTGAAGTCTGCCAACAAGCAGGTCTGCCGAAGGGCGTCGTCAATATCGTGACGGGCGCTGGTGCAACTGGCGCATCGCTCGTCGCTCATGCAGGTGTCGACAAGGTCGCGTTCACGGGATCGACGGCTGTCGGCAAGTCAATCGCGCAGGCAGTCGCAGGCACCAAGAAGCGACTCACTCTCGAGCTCGGCGGTAAAGGTGCCAACATCATTTTTGAGGATGCCCCTATCGATCAAGCAATCGAAGGCATCATCAACGGCATCTTCTTTAACCAAGGTCACGTCTGCTGCGCAGGTTCGCGGCTGTTGATTCAAGAATCTGTCGCCGACGAAGTGATCGAGCGACTGAAGCATCGAATGCAGACTTTGCGCGTCGGCGATCCGATGGACAAGAACACTGACGTCGGCGCGATCAACTCCCTCGCTCAGCTGCAGCGCATCACTGAGCTGGCTGCATCGGGCGACGAAGAAGGCGCAGAACGCTGGTCAGTCGATTGCGCTCTGCCTGAGCGAGGCTTCTGGTACCGCCCGACGCTGTTCTTGAACTCGACAGATGCTCACCGCATCGCTCGCGAGGAAATCTTCGGCCCAGTGCTCGCGGTACAGACTTTCCGCACTCCGAGCGAGGCACTCGACAAAGCCAACAACTCGCCTTACGGTCTGAGCGCAGGCGTGTGGAGCGAGAAGGGCTCACGCATTCATCTCATGGCTGAGGGTCTGCGTGCCGGCGTTGTGTGGGCAAACACCTTCAACAGATTCGATCCGACGTCGCCGTTCGGCGGTTACAAAGAATCTGGTTACGGCCGCGAAGGCGGCGTAGCTGGTCTCGCTTCTTACTTGGTGCAGGAGTAGTCATGACTGATCGCGTAGAAGTTCGTAAGACCTACAAGTTGTTCATTAACGGCGCATTCGTTCGCAGCGAAAGCGGCCGCTCCTACGAAGTGATGGATGGCGATGGAGCATTCCTCGCCAACGTTGCCCATGCGTCCCGCAAAGATGCACGCGACGCCGTCGTGGCTGCCCGCGCCGGCCAGGCAGCGTGGGCCAAAGCCACCGCATACAACCGCGGTCAAGTGATTTTCCGCGTTGCCGAAGTCATGGAAAGCCGTCGCGCCCAGTTCGAAGAAGAACTGCGTCGCACCGAGAAACTCTCCGACAAAAAGGCACGTAAGGCAGTCGACGAGGCAATCGATCGCGTTGTCTGGTACGCAGGCTGGACGGACAAACTCGCGGCACTCGTTGGCGGCAACAACCCCGTCGCTGCACCGTTCTTCAACTTCTCCGTGCCAGAGCCGACCGGTGTCATCGCCGTGATGGCACCTCAGGATGACAGTCTGCTCGGCCTGCTCTCCGTCATTCTTCCTGCGATTGCCACCGGCAACAGCGTCGTCGTGGTGTCGTCATTCCATCGCCCAATTCCATCGGTGACCTTGAGCGAGGTTCTTGCAACGAGCGATGTGCCAGCTGGCGTTGTCAACATTCTCACGGGCGATTTCAGCGAAATCGGAACGTGGCTCGCCGAACACATGGACGTCGATGGCATCGATTTGGCTGGAGTTCCTGCAGGCGACTTCGCAACCAAGCTTGAGGCACTTGCTGCTTCGAACTTGAAGCGCGTGATTCGTCCGTCAACTCAAGACTGGAGTGACACGCCTTCGACATATCGCATGCGGCAATGGATCGAGATCAAGACGGTGTGGCACCCAATCGGTGCTTAACGCGTCAGATTAAGTCCGACTGATGCCGATGGCGTCAGGATTGAGATAGCGCCGCCAACGGCTGCCGCAATCAATGCCCAACCGAGCACGCGCTCGCCGGTTTCGCTGCCATTCACCAATGTCTGTGCGATCACGATGGCGAAGCCTTGAGTCAACAAGTACGCGGTGCGGGCAGAGCCTTTGCCGCGCCACAATGCGCGAACGACGAGACCAATCAGCGCGCCGAAAAGCAAGAACACAATCAACAGCACCGCAGGCGACACATCCGAGCCCTGTGCACCTGATGAACCCGACGTGGCTGCACTCAGAGCAATGCTGATGCCATAAACAACGAGCCCCAGACACTCAACTGCCGCGACCGCAATTGCGAACACGAGGGCAGCTGGGCGACCACCGGCCGAGAGTTTTTGTGAAGGCATAGTTGGAGTCTAGAGAGGTTTAACCTAGGGGCGTGCGGGCTGTTCTGATTGCTAACCCAAGCGCGACCACAGCTGCTGGGTGGTCTCGCGACATCATCGTGCGCACTCTCGCCGCAGAACTCGATCTGACCACTGCTCTCACTGAGCATCGTGCGCATGCGATTGAACTTGCGACGCAGGCTCGACGCGACGGCGCAGATGTCGTCATCACTCTTGGAGGCGATGGCACCGTCAATGAGGCGATCAACGGCTTGCTCACTGACGGCCCTGCCGGTGGCTCTGGCGGCCCAATCCCCTTGCTGGCGACGATTCCAGCGGGCCTAGCTAATGTGTTTCCTCGCGCACTTGGACTCAATCCCGACGCGATGGCCGCGACTGGCGAAATCCTCCAAAGCTTGAGCGCTGGAAATCACCGCAGCATTTCTCTCGGCAAGGTCAATGATCGCTGGTTCTCGTTTAATGCCGGCTTTGGATTTGATGCTGGCATTGTCGAGGCGATGGAAGCGCAGCGAGCCCAGGGGCACCGAGCCAGCCCTGCCCGCTACATCACAACAATGCTGCGCCAATACCTAGAGGAGCACGATTGGTCTAGTCCAAAGCTGACCGTTACGGCCTCCGACGGGCGGGTCGCCGACGATGTGTTCATGGTCATCGCCCAGAACACCACACCGTACGTGTTCGTCGGGCCTTTGCCTTTGGATTTCTCGACGGGAGCCTCATTCGAACGCGGAATCGACATCATCGCCCTCACGGACATGAGCCCGCTCAGCCTGGCCACCTACCTGGCAGAGGCAGCGGCGGGCATACCCACAGAGAAACGCGCCAACGTGACCCTGTTTGA
>JBDLPZ010000013.1:0-3274 GCA_039800825.1 Actinomycetota bacterium | reverse complement strand
AGACTCGCGCACACCTGTGAGGTTGAAGGCTCCGACATGCCACAGCTCGGGCAAAACGACCAGGTCTGCGGCAGCCATGTGCGTCGGTAGCTCAGCGAGCACACGGCCAACGCGAGCCTCGACCGACTCCGACTCGTTGGACTCGACTTGGACGAGACGCACCTTCACCATGGGCGCGAGCGTAACCAACCTGTACCGTACGAGCAGGTTCGAGCGACCAAGTTCGAGATATGCAAAGGGGAATCATGGCTATCCGAGTGTTCTTGATGGACGATCACGAAGTTGTTCGACGTGGGCTACATGACCTGATCGATAGCGAACCAGGCATGGAGGTTGTTGGCGAGGCTGGCACATGTGCCGAAGGCTTGCAGGGAATCGTCACCAAGCGTCCAGATGTAGCTGTGCTCGATGTGCGCCTGCCAGATGGAAGTGGCATCGAAGTTTGTCGCGATCTTCGCGCTCTCGCGCCTGAAGTGAATGTCTTGATGCTGACCTCGTATGCAGATGATGAGGCGCTGCTCACGGCGGTGCTCGCCGGCGCACATGGTTATGTGCTGAAAGACATCCGCTCTAACGATTTGATCGAAATGATCACTAAGGTCGCGACGGGCAAGTCGTTGCTCGATCAGAAAGCTGTCGACGCAGTGCGCAATCGGTTGCGCAAGGGCTCGTCGGTCTATTCAATGCTTGAAGATCTGACTGACCAGGAGCGACGCGTTCTCGAGTTCATCGGCGAGGGCATGAGCAATCGCCAGATCGCGGAGCACATGTTCTTGGCTGAGAAGACAATTAAGAATTATGTGTCGTCGGTGCTCGCCAAGTTGGGCATGGAGCGACGCAGCCAGGCAGCGGCGTTTATTGCGCGTTTGGGCCTTGGCGAAAACCACGATCATTAATTAGCTGAGCTGGTTTAGCGCTGGCTCTTAGCGTTTGGTGCTGACTGGGATTGCCCACGACGCAACCGTGCCAATGTCTGGTGCGCTACTGACTTCGAAGGTTCCCTGTAATGCTTCGGCGCGCTTGCGCAGATTCTCGAGTCCACTGCGGCGTGCGTTCTGTGGAATACCAACGCCGTTATCGATCACGGTGAGCACAATGTTGTTTTCGACGCTTTGGACAACGACGGAGAGTTCGCTGGCTTTGGCGTGACGCATTGCGTTTGAGAGCAGTTCACGCAAGACCGCGATGATTTGTTCACCCATGCGTTCGGTGGTGAGCGCGTCGACGGCTCCTTCGAAAGTGATGGATGGAGTCGAGCCCAGCAGTGGCGCGTAAGCCTCAACCTCATGCATGACTTGTCGTCGCAGCGAGATGGTTTCTGCGGTCGTGGTGAGTGAGTAAATCGATTGGCGAATCTGTTTGATTGATTTGTCGAGCTCGTCGGCGGCCGCACGGATGCGTTCGGCTTCGTCGACCGGCACCTGGCCGCGGCGGGCGATTGCTTCGAGCTGCATGCCAGTGGCGAACAGGCTCTGGATGACGAGGTCGTGGAGATCACGGGCAATGCGATTGCGATCTTCGTAAAGTGCGATTTGCTGGGTCTGCGTCGAGACTTTGGCGTTTTCAATTGCGAGGCCAGCGGCGGCAGCAAGCATCGTCACCATGTCTTCATCTTCTTGAGTGAACGCTGGTGCCCCTTGCTTTTCGGTCAGGTAGAGATTGCCGAACACGACGCCGCGGACACGAATAGGTACACCGAGGAAAGAGACCATCGGCGGATGGCCTTCAGGGAATCCGAAGCTGGCCGGATGCTTACTTAAGTCATCGAGCCGGACTGGGTGAGGATGTGCGATGAGCAATCCGAGAATGCCGCGGCCTCGTGGTGGGTGCGGGATCTGCGCGACGATTTCGGGATCCATGCCGAAGTGGAGGAACTCATCGACGGTGCCTTCTGCATTAAGGATGCCGAGTGCGCCGTATTTGGCGTGCGAGAGGTGGGTCGCCGAAGCGACGATGCGATTCAGGGTCGAATGCAGATCGAGGCCGGCAACCACGTCCATGATTGCGCCGAACAGGAGACTCTCACGACTTTCGCTCATGCGCGCATTCTGCCCGTTGCGGTACGTCCAGAAGCACTAAGTGGTACGTCCCCAGGTCGTAACTGGTACGTGCCTGGGACTTTTCTGCCACAAAGTCTTTGCCCACGTACCAAAGGTGACTTACACAAGTACCACATGTGACTTGTGCAAGTACCAGTCGTGGGTGATGAGGAGGATGCCGCGGTCGGCGAGGGCCTCTTGAAGCGTCGCCCAAATCGCTGCCGCGGATTCGGCATCCAAATGCTCAGTCGGTTCATCCAAAATTACAAACTCCGCCGACGTCAGCAGCACGCGCGCAATTCCGAGCCGCTGCGTCTCGCCACCACTCAACGATCGCACCCGCGCCCCAAGCGGCGTATCCAAACCGAGGCTCAAGCCATCGAACCATTCGCTCAATCCAGCGCGACGCAGCGCCGCGACGAGCTCTTCGTCGGCCGCCTTTGGGTTGGCGACTCTTAAGTTCTCGCGCAACGTCGTCGTAAACACATGCGTCGCCTGCAAGAGCGCAGTCACATGCTTTCGGTAATCAATGACGTCCTCAATTGCGACGCCATCCAGCGCAATCTCGCCGCGATGTTCCACCAGCCGCAACACCGCCGCAGCGATGGACGATTTGCCGCTACCGCTTGGCCCCACCAGCGCGACGACCTCACCCCGACGGACTTCGAACGACTTGTCGACGACCACATCACGGTCGGTCCATCGCACGTAAAGGTTGCGAACCGACAACAGCTGCGGATTGGTCACCAGCGCCGACGACGCATGAGCGCGAGCAGTCACCGCATCGGCATCGGCCAACAGTTCTTGAATCCGAGTCCGCGCCTGAACCACTCGAGTACGCGCAGTCACGGCCTGAGCGAACGACGCTGTGATTTCTGCACTCGCCCACGGCAATAGGGCGATCACCGCGATGAGTCGGCCGTCGAAACCGCCTTCTTCAAACGCTGCGATGGCAGTACCCAAACCTGCGAACAGCACCACGCCAGTAACGCATCCAGTCAGCCAAGAACTCACACCCGCCCACCGGCTCGCCCGCGACTCAATCGCCACTCGCCGCGCATCCGCCGCAGCTAACTCAGCGAGCACTGACTCAGTCGCGCCTTGCAATCTCAAGTCATCTGCATGCGCGACGACGCTCGCCACATGAGTGCTGATTTCGTTGCGCGCCGCCACCGCCTCGCGCGCGATGGCAGTCTCGACCCGCACTGTCATCAACGGCACGAAAACACCTGCGA
>JBDLPZ010000012.1:0-5836 GCA_039800825.1 Actinomycetota bacterium | reverse complement strand
CGCATGTGCGTCGCTGCGGCTGAACGCATGACGGGTCTTCGCGACACCGTGCCGGTCGGAACGGTGCTGACGATGCACGCTGGTTCGGCTGCGCAGATCCTGTTGGCGTGGGAAGAACCAGATCGAATGCACCGCGGTTTGATCGGTGCTGCATTCACTGCGACGGCGCTCGCACAAGTTCGTCGTCGCGGCTGGGCTCAGTCGGTTGGCGAGCGCGAAGCTGGCGTCGCATCTGTTTCTGCGCCGGTTCGTGCGCCGAGCGGACGTGTTGTTGCAGCTGTTTCTGTGTCTGGCCCGATTGAACGCTTGACGCGTCAGCCCGGCCGTTTGCATGCCGCGGCTGTTGTTGCGGCAGCGCAACGCTTGACTGAAGCTTTGAAGCGTTCAGCGACTGCCCCCGGCCGCTAACTCCCCCTTTGCGGTACGTGCACAGGCACTAAGCGGTACGTCCCCAGGTCGTAACTGGTACGTGCACAGGTCGTAACTGGTACGCGCCGAGGACCTAATCCTGCGGGAACTGGAAGTTGGCGATCGCGTAGATGGCAGTCGATGCCTGGGCTTGGGGCTTGAGACACACATCAATTGGCACCGTCGGCCGGATGACTTCTCCAGTCTTGAGCTCGACAACGAGTGATGCCAACATCGGGTATTCAGTAGTACAGGCAACCCCATAACGAGATCGCACATCCGATGCCGACAGAGCTTCAGCGAGATCGTCGAGAATCTGCGCAGTCAATGCTGACCGTTCTACCCGACGTTCTTGGACCCCATCCAGGCCGAAACACACGGTGGCTGCGTCGATCTGAAGCGGCACATCAAACTTAACCAGCCGGTCAGGAATGGGGGTTCCAGCGCACTCACGATCCTGCTCGGAAAATGCAGAACCACGCGCGACGAGGTGGGTGCCCTGAACGGGACCGGGTCCCAGATCGGCACGCGGCATAGAGCCGAATGGGCGAAGAGAGATGAGCACTCCTGCGCCGACGGCGAGCGCGACAGCTAACCAAATCCATTTAAGAGTTGAAGATTGCAACATCTTGAGTCCTCCCACCGTAACCCCCTCACGCCATTGTGCTCTGTGCGCGAGCGTTTCGCTAGAGGATGTGCCTGAGTACGTACCAGTTGCGACCTGGGGACGTACCACTCAGTGAGTCTGGACGTACCGCAAAAGAAAAACCCCGCCGAAGCGGGGATTTCAAATGTAGCCCCGACGGGATTCGAACCCGCGCTACCGCCTTGAGAGGGCGACGTGCTAGGCCACTACACAACGGGGCCAGCTACATAAGGCAACAAGTGCCTCGCTGGGGTACCAGGACTCGAACCTAGACAAACTGAACCAGAATCAGTTGGGCTGCCAATTACCCCATACCCCATCATCACCGGTGAAGGTGCCCCTTGGCTGGGGACTGATGCGCGGCGGAGCATAGCCGACAGGCACTCCGCACCTGAAATTGGCTCAGCCCTGGATGGCCGAGCGGATGCGCGACAGCGAGCGCTCGCGGCCGAGGAGTTCGAGAGATTCGAACAACGGCGGAGACACTCGGCGACCAGCCGTAGCTAGGCGAACCGGACCAAAGGCGAACTTCGGCTTGAGACCGAGACCGTCGATGAGCGCTTCACGAAGCGTTGCTTCGATCGCTGCCGTCGACCAATCTTCAAGAGCTTCGAGAGCAGTCGCCGCGGCTGACAGAACTGAGTTGGTTTCGTCGTTGAGGTTGGATGCTTCTGATTCATCAATCTTGAATGTCGCGACACCAGCGGTGACATCGGAATCGATTTCCGCGTCCTTAGCGAACAAGAAGCCAAGCATCGCTGCACCTTGACGCAAAGTCTCCATGCGCGACTGAACGAGTGGAATCGCCGCGGCCAAGACCTGCTTCTGCGCAGCAGTCGGAACTTCTGGCAAGAAACCATCAGAAATCAAGTAAGGCAAGATGCGATTGTTGAGGTCTTCTTCAGAGATCGCACGAATCCAGTCGCCGTTAATCGCAGTGCACTTCTTCAGGTCAAAGCGCGCTGGGTTAGCGCTGACGCGTGTCACTTCGAAAGCCTTCGCCATCTCGTCCATGCTGAAGAACTCGTTGTCGTCGCCGATGCTCCAGCCGAGCAGCGCGAGATAGTTGAGCAAGCCTTCAGGCAGGAAGCCCTCAGTGCGGTACATCAAGAGCGACGATTCAGGGTCGCGCTTAGACAGCTTCTTGTTGCCCTCGCCCATGACGTATGGCAAGTGACCGAACTGCGGCATCACGCCAGAGCCAACGCCAACCGCAGCGAGAGCCGCATGCAATGCCAGCTGACGTGGCGTCGAAGACAAAAGATCTTCACCGCGCAAAACGTGAGTGATGCCCATCAATGCATCGTCGGTCGGGTTGACGAGTGTGTAGAGAGGTTCGCCGGTCGCACGCACGAGCACATAGTCAGGAACATGCTCGGCCGCGAACGAAAGTTCACCGCGCACAAGGTCATTCCAGGTGTGATCAGTGCCAGGCATGCGGAAGCGCACAGCCGCCTTGCGACCAGCGGCCTCGAATGCCGCCTTGTCCTCAGCACTGAGCTCTCGGCAGCGACCGTTGTAGCCAGGCGTCGTGTTGGCGGCGCGCTGAGCTTCGCGCTGCTCTTCGAGTTCTTCTGGCGTGCAGTAGCAGTGATAGGCGTAGCCACCAGCGACAAGCTTCGCAGCAACATCCTTGTAAATGTCCATGCGCTCTGACTGGCGGTATGGACCGTGTGGGCCGCCGACCTCGGGGCCCTCATCCCACGTCAGACCGAGCCAGCGCAGCGAGTCGAGCAACTGCTGGTACGACTCTTCTGAATCGCGAGCGGCGTCCGTGTCCTCAATGCGGAACACGAAGGTGCCGCCGGTGTGACGCGCGTAGGCCCAGTTAAAGAGGGCGGTGCGCACCATTCCGACGTGCGGATTGCCGGTAGGCGAAGGACAGAATCGAACTCGTACGTTGCTCGTCATAGTGCGCACAGGCTACTCGCAGGGCGCGACAGAACCTGAAACGAGTACTAGGCCTCGACGGTGTTGATGATTTCGCCAATTCCTTCGACGACGCACTGCACGACGTCGCCTTCCACAATCGGCGAAACGCCGGCCGGCGTGCCCGTCAGGATGATGTCGCCTGGCAACAGCGTCATGCTCTCGGAGCAAAACGCCACGAGGGCAGGGACATCGAAAACGAGATCATGAGTCGAGCCGTCTTGCTTCACCTCGTCATTGACGAGAGTCTTGAGAGCGAGGCGCGATGGATCGAGATGCGTCGCAATCCACGGGCCCATCGGCAAGAAGGTGTCGAAGCCCTTGGCGCGCGTCCACTGGCCGTCGCGCTTCTGAATGTCACGCGCACTGACGTCGTTAGCGACGGTGTAACCGAGGACGTAATCGAGAGCTTCTTCTGGCTTGACGTTGCGAGCCATGCGTCCGATGACGACTGCAAGCTCGACTTCGTGCTCGACGTGTTCGCTTTGCCATGGAAGACGGATCGCATCGCCAGTGCCGATGAGCGAGGTGGTCGGCTTAAGGAAGCAGATCGGCTCAGCTGGCACTTCGCCGCCCATCTCAGCTGCGTGGTCGGCATAGTTCTTGCCGATACCGATGATTTTGGTCGGAATCATCGGGGGCAACAGGCGCACATCTGCAAGCGAGAACGACTCCCCTGTCGTGATGAGCTCGCCAAAAGGATGCGACTGCAAAATCTCGACGGTCGCATCGGCTGCAGGAATGCCTGCCGCATCGACGCCTTCAACAACTGCAAACGCAACTCGTTCGCCCAGACCAACTCGTGCAATAAACATGGTTACTTTCCTGTCCGTCCAGCCTTGAACAGACCATAAGCCAGCGCATCCTCAAGAGCCATCCACGACGCGGCGATCACGTTCTCGTGCACACCGATTGTGGTCCAGTCGGCGTCGCCGTTGGTGGATCCAACCAGCACGCGCGTCACCGCGTCGGTGCCATGCACCCCTTCGAGAATGCGGACCTTGTAATCGGTGAGTTCGATTGTGTCGAGTTCTGGGTACAGCTGGCGCACTGCGTGACGCAGCGCGTTGTCCAGTGCGTTGACCGGGCCGTTACCCTCGCCCGTCGCGACGATGCGCTCGCCTTCCGCGTGCACCTTGACCGTCGCTTCGCTGACAACTTCGCCGTCGGGACGCTGCTCAACAATCGTGCGCCACGACTCGACCTCGAACAGCGTCGGGCGGTTGTTGTGCGCCTGCTCCATAAGCAAGAGTTCAAACGATGCATCTGCGGCCTCGAACGACCACCCTGCAGCTTCGAGATCCTTGACCTTATTAACAACGCGACCGATTGCTTCTGCGTCGCCCGCGAGATCGAAGCCAAGTTCGCGGCTCTTCAACTCGACGGACGCGCGACCGGCCATCTCTGTGACGAGAACGCGCTGGTCGTTGCCGACGACAGTCGGATCGATGTGGTTGTACAGCTCGGGGTTGATCTTCAACGCACTCGCATGCAAACCCGCCTTGTGCGCGAATGCGCTGACGCCGGCGTAGGCCTGGTGCGTATTGGCAGGAAGATTCGCAATGTCGGCGATGGCGTGCGAAATGCGCACGGTCTCGCGCAGCTTGCCTTCTGGCAGCACGCGCATGTCGAGCTTGGTCTCCAAGTTCGCGACCACAGCGAAGAGGTCGGCGTTGCCGGTGCGCTCGCCATAACCATTCGCGGTGAGCTGCACGTGCGTCGCGCCAGCTTCGACTGCTGAGATGGTGTTCGCGACAGCACAGGCCGTGTCGTCCTGACAATGGATGCCGATGCGTCCACCAGTGCGCTCGACGACGTCTGCGGTGATGCGGCCGATCTGGCTCGGCAGCGTGCCACCGTTGGTGTCGCACAGAACGCCGACGGATGCGCCTGCGGCGAACGCAGCCTTCAACAGCTCAACGCCGTAGTTGGAGTCATGCTTGTAGCCATCAAAGAAGTGCTCGCAGTCGACGAAAACGCGACGCCCCTTCGACACCAAGTAAGCAACGGTGTCAGTCACCATTGCGAGGTTCTCTTCGTTGCTGGTTCGCAACGCTTCGCGTACGTGCACCACGTCTGACTTAGCGACGATCGTGATGACAGGAGCCTCAGAGTCGAGCAACGCCTTGACCTGTGGGTCATCTTCGACCGCGACGCCGGCCTTGCGGGTCGAGCCGAAAGCGACGAGCTTGGCGTACTTAAAGTCGATCTCTTCCTTGGCGCGCTGGAAGAACTCAGTGTCTTTCGGGAGCGCTCCGGGCCAGCCACCCTCGATGAAGCCCACGCCATAGCTGTCGAGCAGGCGTGCGACCGCCAGCTTGTCAGCCACCGAGTACGAAATGCCTTCGCGCTGGGCGCCATCGCGCAGCGTCGTGTCGTACAAGTGGAACGAGTCGTCGAGCTCGAACATGATTTCGCCTTCCAACGAAAAAGCCTCCCGTGGGCACGAGAGGCAGCGCATCAACAGTTGCTGATGCGCTAATCAATAATGATGACCTTTGAGGACATGGGGCGGATTCTGCCACGCCGTCGCGCTCAAGGGAACCCGCGGGTGCTTGATTGTTGGCGTTTACTGCCGGGGGGGGGTAGATACTTGCTTGGTACAACGATCAGGGGGATGATGCAATGACAGACTACGCAGATCCAAAAGTGAGCCAGACGCCGAAGGCAAAGGCGATTCTGTTCAGCATCTTCAGCGCCTTGGCGATCGCAGCCGGTGGAGTTCTCCTTCCTCTCACACCAATCTGGATTCCTGTTGCGAATGTCGCTTTCGGCGCGCGCACCGAGGACTTTCTAGAGATTGCGCAGTCGGAGTTCGATACCTTGACGAACATTGCTCACGGCGACGCGAGC
>JBDLPZ010000011.1:0-4670 GCA_039800825.1 Actinomycetota bacterium | reverse complement strand
GCTCGCCGTCCATGTCGTCTGGATACTGCGCCAGAATCGCCTTGAGGCCGGCCACTTGGTCTTCGAGAACAGGATCGGCGAGGTTACCCGCGACAGCGCGCTCCCACGCAGGACCTTTACCGGGCGTACCGCGGTTGTCGAGAACGACGACCGCGAATCCCTGATTAGCCAGCCATTGGTTAGTTGAGTAATGAACGCGCGAAGCGATCACTTCTGCGTGATGCGGACCGCCATAGATGGACACAATCACGGGCAAGCGATGCGAACCTTGAGTGTGGTGTTCAGGGAACAACACGGCCGATGGCAGAGCGGACTCGGTGACGGACGCCAGTTGAGGTGTGGCATTCACTGGCGGCACCGTCGCATTATTGGCGATGGTCGCGACCTGTTTGAAGTCGCGCAGGATGCAGTAATCGGCGATTCGTAAATCGAGTGCATGCTGGATCACGACCGTGTACTGGCCGCTGCGAAGCGCACTCGCGTATCCGTCGGCGCGCGAGACTTCGATAAGGGAACCGTCCGGATTGGCGTGCACAACTTGCAGCTGCCATGGTTGGTTGTACGCGAGGACCGTCACACCAAAGTCGTCGGCTTCAAGAACCGCTGCGAGGTGTCGGTCGCCGAAACTGATTTCGTCTTCGCCAAGCAAGACTGCGCGGTGAGCGCTTGATTCAGTCGTAGTGAGCAATCGACCATCACCGAGATGGCGGGGGACACCAACACCACAATCAATCCAGCAGGGATCGGTCTTGTGCGAAACGAAACGGACATCCTCGTGACCCAAGGTGTAGGTGACCTCGGTGCGTTGATCGCGAGACAACCACGTGACCAATGGATCTGCGGTATTCCAGCTGACGTTCGCCAGATATTCCAAAGATTGATGAGCTGGGCCGACCGCTGTCATCTGCCCAGTGCCTAAGTCAACGTGGACTAGCGATACTGTCGAATTCTTTGTGCCAGCTGCGGGGTAGCGATGCGGCCGCGGCTCAGCGCCGGGGAAAGTTGGATCAGCAATCCACTTCACTTCGACGTTGGTTTCGTCATTGCGTTCGACGAGAAGATGTGCGCCGTCGGGAGACCACCAATGGCCCCGGTAGCGATCGAGTTCTTCAGAAGCGATGAAATCCGCTAGACCGTACGTGATGTGCTCGCACTCGGCGGTGAGGTGAAAAACCTCGCGACCATCGAGAATGTCGTATACGTAAAAGTCCGCACCCGCGGTGAAGGCGACGAGGCTTCCTTGAGGATTGAGGCGAGGGTCAACGACCGCTGAATAGCCTTCGATATGTTGCACAGCGCCTGAGGCGACATCGACGATCCACAGCTGACCTGAAAGTGCAAACGCCGCCACGCTCATTAAGTTGTCTGCTGAGAAGGCCGTAATGCCCGCACCAGATTCGCGCAGTCGTTCTCGACGGGCTCGCTCTGCTGGCGAGAGATTTTCGCTATCAATCAACAGGTCACTGGCGCGTACGACACAGCGCTCAGTGGGCGTCGAGTTGAGATTCTCGAGAACCCACAGATCCAACTGTGCGGCGGTGCCTGATGTGCTTCGAACAAAGCCAATCCGATGGCCGGCATCGGAAATCACAAAACTGCGTGGCGCACCTTTTCGAAATGCGCCAGTCTGCGCGGATAGTTCTGGGAACGAATCATCAGTCGTTGCGCAGTTGCACGCAGCCATTTGACCACCTTGTCAGGAGAGGGCTCATCTAGGCTGAGCATATGACCGCAGACCGCAGAGTTCTCTTCGTCCATGCCCATCCCGATGACGAAACCATTTCCAACGGGGCCACGATGGCCAAGTACGTGGCCGATGGTGCGCATGTAACTCTGGTGACGTGCACCGCCGGTGAAGAAGGCGAAGTCATTGTTGATGATCTCGCTCACGTGGCATCAGCGCATGAAGATCGGCTGGCAGATGTCCGACAGGTTGAACTCGCGGAGGCGATGAAACGCCTGGGCGTCACCGACCACCGATTCCTCGGAGGCTTCGGTCGCTTCCGTGACTCGGGGATGATGGGCACGCCGCAGAACCGTGTCGAGCACAGCTTCTGGCAGGCTGATCTGCTTGAGGCTGCTGCTGAGTTGGTAGAAGTCATACGTGAAGTGCGGCCACAGGTGCTGGTCACCTACGACGAGTTCGGCGGCTACGGGCATCCAGATCACATCAAGGCCCACCGAGTCGCCATGTACGCCTACGTGCTTGCTGCTGCGACCGGCTTCCGCGATGATCTCGGCGCTGCGTGGACCATCTCCAAGGTCTACTGGAATGCCAACCCGCGCAGCCTGTTCCTCGAGGGCATGAAGCGGCTTCAGGAGATGGACTTGCCTTTTGACTTGCCGCCGATGAACGCTGAAGAGTTCCAGTTCCTGTGCGACGACGATCTAGTGACGGCCGAAATCGATGGTCGTGAGTTTGTAGACCAGAAGCTCGCGGCACTTCGAGAGCACCGCACACAGCTCAATGTAGACACTGGCTTCTTTGCTGCCATGCAGCTCATGAAGGATGACGCGTATGGACGGGAGTTCTACCGCCAGGTTGGGGCCAAGCCCGGTCGCGACGCACTCGAAACTGACCTTTTCGCGGGAATTTAGATATCGCTCTCGCGCGCCTTAAACTCTGACAGCTCATGAACGAATCCGAAGACACTAACGCCACGCCGCCGTCCGACAAGGACGGTCTCTCAGCGTTGGTCGAAGAGATTCTCGCCGAGCGCAAAGCCGAGCTGGCCGACACAGTTGTCTTTGAAGACGCCGTCGCCGATGTAGGTGCCGATGCAGGTGGCTATGCAGGCGCCGAGTCGCCGGTCGAATCTGATGAATCTGCCGAATATTTCGAGATTGCCGCGGATGATGCTGGCGAAGAGGCCGTAGCTGTCGAAGCGGCGGAATCTGTCGAGACCGACATCTTCGCGCCCGCAGTCGAAGCGGACTTCGCTCCCAAAACTAAGTTCAGCTGGAGTCGCTCGAAGAAGATTCTCGTCGGCGCCGGCGCATTGGCGGTTATGTACGGCGGACTCGTCTTGGTCGTCGGTAGCGGAATCCCATCGGGTACACGCGTCGGCGATATCAACGTTGGACGCATGAGTGTCGAAGCTGCTCGTGCCGCACTGGCACCTGCTGCGACTGAGTTCGCGCAGAAGAACATCACGCTGTCGGTAGCAGGCAACAAGAGTAAAGACACCATCGCAGACTTTGGTCTCGCTTACGACGTGGATGCGACTCTCGCACAGATCCCTACTGGCAGTCTGAACCCATTCGATTTATTGAGTGCTGTTTTCAGTGGCCGCACTGTCCAGCCAGTCATCACCGAGTCGGACCAGCTCACCGCGGCGCTCACCGAGCTCGCTGACGCAGTTGATCATCCTGCGATCGACACGACGATCTCCATCAAGACTGGCGAGCCACTCATCGTTCCAGGCAAGACTGGCAAGGTGCTGGATGTCAGTAGCTCACGCCAAGCGATCGTGGATGCAGTCAATGCCGATCCATTTGCCGAGGCTTGGGCAATCAAACTCGCGCTCGTCCCAGACAATCCTGACGTCACCAAGCAGGATGCTCAGAAGCTGATTGATACCGTCGTGACGCCGGCGTTGAGTGCTGATGTCACCATCAGCACCACTGCCGCAAAGGGCGCAAGCACTGCTGTCTACACACCGAAGAAGATCGCGAAGGCGATGCGTTTCACCGTGGAAGATGGCAAGCTGCTGACACACCTCGATCCGCGCACGATTCGCACACTGACTGACGAAAAGTTCAGTGGCGTTGAGACGCCTGTGCAGAATGCAACGTGGAATGTCAGCTCTGGCAAGCCAGTAATCGTGCCTTCGAAGCCTGGCTTCGGCGTGACCGATCGTGCGCTCGCTTCCGCAATCGAGAGCGTATACACCCTGCCTGAAGGCCAGCGCACAGCTGAAGTCGAGTTCGGTGTTATCAAGCCTTCGTTCAGCACCTCGGCTGCCGAGAAGGCTGGCGTCACGGAGCTGCTCGCGAGCTACACGCAGCGCTTCCCCTACGCGCCTTACCGCGTCACCAACATTGGTCGCGCCGCCAAATACATCGATGGCACGTATCTCGCGCCGGGCGCTGAGTACTCGATGAACGGCACCATTAAAGAGCGCACTTACGAAAACGGCTATACCGATGGCTGGATCATCGGTGGCGGCGGTGTCTTCAAGATGGAACCAGGTGGCGGCGTCTCAACGGCGACAACCGCGATGTTCAACGGCGCCTTCTTCTCGGGCATGCAGTTCCTCGAATGGCGTGCACACTCAATCTGGATTCCAGACCGTTACGTCGCTGGCCGCGAAGCAACTGTCTTCTGGGGATCGCTCGATATGCGATTCAAGAATCCGGCGCCCACTGGTGTCTTCATCACGACGTATATGTCGAACACGTCCGTCACTGTGAAGTTCTGGGGAACCAAGCAGTGGGAGAAGATTGAGTCGGTTAGCGGCGACAAGCGCAATATCTCGCAGTCTCGCGTGATCGAAAACGATCAGCCGGACTGTCATGAACAAAACGCTGTGATTGGTTTCCGCATCACGGTCGAGCGCGTGTTCTACAAGGACGGCGCCGAAGTAAAGCGCGAGCCTTTCAATACGACGTATCGCGCTGCGCCTGAGGTGAAGTGCACGTACAAGGCGCCGCCGACTAAGAAGCCAACG
>JBDLPZ010000010.1:0-5797 GCA_039800825.1 Actinomycetota bacterium | reverse complement strand
AGAACGAAGCGAGTCTTGGCAAATGAGTTGTCGCCGATGCCATGCGCGAGCACATCAAGCCCGTAGTGCTCAGCGGCGATGTTTGCAGAAATCGCTGCATCGAACCGCGATGCTGGGTCAGAGACTTCTTCAGCAGCAGCCGCAGTCGAAAGTGCTGGCACAACGCGTGCATCTGGAATCGCGGTCGCGAGCCAGTTGCGGCACTGCGCATGTGCGTGCGGATGAGTCGTGACGAGACGAACGTCTTCGAGCTTTGTGCCAGGACGTGCCATGAGTGAGAACTCGACGTTGATGGCGGCTTCGTCAATGATGACGAGTGGCTCACCGCTGGCGAGTTCATCGAGAGTCTGCGAGACCGAGCCTTCGACGCTGTTTTCGAGCGGAACTAGTGAGGCATAAACCTCACCAGAGCGAGCTGCATCGAGAGCGGCGGTGACAGTCGGGTAAGCGACGAGTTCGGCATCTGTCGAGATGGCGAGAGAGCGCAGCGCAGCTTCGGTAAAAGTTCCCCGAGGACCTAGATAACCAAGCTTCATCGCAGCGCTACCGAACTACTTCGTGTTCTGAGGGCGCGCGGCCGCGATGGCCTGCTTCTCTTCAGGAGTCAATGGGTACTCGCTCGTGCCCGCGATGACGGACTTCGCGTACACGCGACCCTGGCTATGTGCCTGGATGCTGGTGAGGACGATGCCATTGCCTTCGTCATCGAGCATTGCTGCGCTGAACGAAATCTGGCCGCCCATGTCCTGAACGGCGTTGAAGCGGACGACTGCCATGTGGCGCAGGGCCTCAGAGATATCGCGCTGAGCGATTGCCAACTGATGACGCAGCCGCTGAATCTGGGTGTTGAGTTCCTCGTTGCGCAGCGCATGTGCGGCTGCGGCCTCGAGAATGTCAGTTTCAGAACCAACCCCACGATAGATCGTCATCATCTTGCGGGCTTTGCGCGCCTGCAGCAATGCATAGACCGCAATCGCAGTTGCGATAACTGCTACAGCGATGGCGGAGGTGGCGAGTTGGTCTGCTTGAGTCACGGCCGAAGCCTACTCAGTTGATAGCCTGCGACTATGACAACTCTGACTAATCGCCCTAACTCCGCGTTGCTTGTTATCGATGTTCAAAACGAAGTCGTCGGCCAGGCTTTCAAGCGCGACGAAATCGTCGCCAACATCGCCCGCGTCGTGGACAAGGCCCGCGCCGCCGGCATCCCGGTTGTGTGGGTGCAGCACTCTGAAGAGGAGCTGCCACAGGGCTCAGATGGCTGGCAGATCGTGTCGGAACTTAAGCCTGCCGATGGCGAGCAGATTGTTCACAAGACCTACCGCAGCTCGTTTGAAGCAACGAATCTCGAAGACGTTCTCGCTGGACTCGGCGCTGGTCGCCTCATCGTCACCGGTGCTCAGACCAACTTCTGCGTTCGCAACACCGTCCATGCTGCCTTCGAACGCGGCTACGACGTGACCGTCGTTGGCGATGCACACACGACGCAGGATGAGTCGTGGAATGGCTACGAGCTCAAGGCCGACACCATCATCGATGACTTCAACCTCGGATTCACGCACTACGACCTGCCTGGTCGTTCCGTGCGACTCATCAAGAGCACTGACGAGCTCTAATGTCTGAAGATCTTGTGCGGGCGCGTGCTGCGCGTTTCTTCAATGGCAAGGGCCAGTTGCAAGCCGTGCCCGCGAAACAAGATCGCAAGATTGAGCTGCTCGACTTCTTGGCGCTGTCGTTTGACGCCGATCGTCGCTACTCGGAGAAGGAAGTCAACGAACTCCTCGAAGAGTTCTATTACGACTTTCCATATCTGCGGAGAATGCTCATCGAGAACAACTATCTCGATCGCGACTCAGCGACCGGCATGTACTGGAAGCTCGAACGCGTCGCTCAGTAGCGCGCGCCGGGCATGAACTCGCGCAACTCTTGTGGGCAGCGGCATCCATCGGCGATGCGGCTAGCCCAGTAGACAGCTTGTTCATGCGTCTCGACATTGATAATCGAGAAGCCACCGATTGGTGCGGCCGCCCGATCTGGCGCGGGTGTCTCTGTCCCATCGGCCTGCACCCAGGAAGCTGCGTAGCCCATAAATCCGCCGCCAAAAACCCATACGCCAGCGGCGATGGCTTCATCAACAACGGCGTTCGAAGCCGCAGCCACTGCGGGCAGATCTTCCATGGAGAACTGCATATCGCCGTCATAGAACGACACCATATAAAGCGGCATTGAGTGTTCCTATCGTCGCGTCTTTAGGGCTCGCACGAGCAGCAAGAAGAGTACGACAGACACGGGTGCCCACACCATGCGCTCTTTAGCCGATGGCGTTATGACGTTGACGACGATGCCGAGTACCGCGTAGAGGAGAGTCAGCCTGCGCACTACGCGCATCAGACGAGGAGCGCGATTGCGAAATACGCCGAGTCGGTGACCAGCGAGCACTGCCTGGGACATGAGCCAGAGCAGTACAAACGACACCGCGGCGGTCGCGCGGCCGACGGTGTCGAGTGCGCCGACAGTCTGTCCGCCTTGAGTCCACTCACCGAGCGGCGCACCCGCGATGAGCGCCAGTTGAAAAGCCATAACTATGTAGATGAGCAGTGCATAAATACGAGCGGCATTAATTGGTTTAATCACAAGCATCCACCTGCTGACGTCACCCCGTGATTGAAGACCTTCACGCTAGCACCGCAGCGCGTTGTACATTGGCAACATGCGTATTGCAGTTGTTGGTGCCACGGGCCCTACTGGAGTTCTTGTCGTTGAGAAGCTTCTCGCGCGCGGACATGACGTCGTCGCGTATGTGCGTCGGCCCGAGGCACTCGTCGCTCGTGAGCGACTCACTGTTGTCGGTGGCGAGCTCGCCAACCGTGCAGCATTCGCTGACGCCATTCGCGGCTGCGATGCCATCGTCTGCACTCTCGGCAATCGCTCACTGCGCGTACGCAACTTCATGCGTGTCCATCTGCCGCTGGTTGCTGATGCAATGACAGAAGCTGGCGTGCCACAGCTCGTGCTGATGTCGGCACTCGGCGGTGGCGAACTTCCGCCACGCGTCACTGGCATGAACAAGCTTGTCTTCAGCTGGCTTTCGCACAGAATGTTTGTTGACCGCACGGAGTCAGAAGCCGACCTCAACCATCGCGGCATCAATTGGTGTGGTGTGTACCCGGGTTTCCTGACGGACAAACCGGCAGTCGCTTCGCCTGATGTCGTGGCGATTGATGAGCTCGTGTCGTTTAAGAACGGCAGCATTCCGCGAGCGAATGTCGCGGACGTACTCGTCGAACTGGCCGAGAATCTGAATTCGCGAGGCGTTCGTCTTGCCATCGGCCCCGCAGGTTCGATCAAGCACTAATTTGCGTGATACGAGTCTGCACGGTGTCGAATTCGGATGACATCTACCGTGACCACTCTGCGATCGATTCGATAGATGATTCGGTACGCGCCACGCCGAGCAGAGTGCAGACCTGCAAGGTCGCGTTGAAGGGGTTTTCCAACTTTGTCTGGATCTGTAGCCAGAGGGCCTTCGCAGAAGGCGACGACGGCAAGTGCAATCTTGATTGGCAATTCATTCAAGTCGCGACGTGCACCTGAAGTGAAGACAACTTCAAAAGTCACTTTGCAGAACGCTTCTTCAAATCGTTTTTGATCTGATCGAGGCTGTGACGCCTGGTTGTCTTTAGTGACCTGCGTATATCCGAAAGCAGCTTTGCGTCAGCCAAGATCTCAACTGTCTCCTCAAGAGACTCAAAATCCTCTATGGCCATCAAGATTGCGGCGGGCTCACCGTGTCGGGTTACGACGATGCGTTCGTGCGTGGCTGCGACCTCATCAATGAGTCCAGAGAATTGCTTTCGGACGTCGGCAAGAGGATGTGATCGAGACATGTACATAAGTATGAGCAATTCGAGCTTGGCTGTCAATCGCCATCCACAGAAGCTGGAAGCCGTTTTAGCCCTTGATGGAGCCTTGGGTAAGGCCAGTGACAATCTGTCGGTTAAAGACGACATACAGCACAATCATCGGCAGGGTCACCATGGTGAGTGCGGCGAACAGCATTTGGTAATCGGTGACGTACTTCGATGAGAACGCGAGTAGGCCGGTCGGAATTGTCTTCAACGAATCGTCTTGGATGTAGAGCAATGCGAGCAGGAACTCGTTCCATGCAGAGAGCACCGAGAAGATGCCGACAGTCACGAGCGCTGGGCGGATGATGGGAACCATCAAGAGTCGATAGACCGCGAGGTCGCTCGCGCCATCGACGCGGGCTGACTCGAACAGTTCTTTAGGCAGCGAGTCGATGTATGACTTCAAGAGCCACAGCGCCAACGGGATGCCCATCGCGGTGTACGGCACGATCAAAGCCCAGCGGCTGTCCTTGAGAGCGACGAGTTCGAAAAGCTCGTTCTGCGCGATGAAATACGCCTGAATCGGCAGGAGGAGGCCGAGAGTGAAGATGCCGAGCACAGCGGACTTGCCCGGGAATTCGAGCTTGCTCAGCGCGAACGCGGCCATAGACGACACCAACAGAGTCAGCGCGGTCGAGGCGAATGTGACGATGGCGCTGTTAATCGCGTAGGTGCCGAGGCCGCCCATCTCCCACGCCTCAGCAAAGACTGAGAAATCGAATGATGCAGGCAGCGCGAGTGCGCTCTTTGAAATCTCTGCGTTGGTCTTGAGAGAGCTCATGAACATCCAGAGCATCGGCAACAGACTGATCGTCGCGTAGACCCAAACAATGACAGTGACAAAAGTGAGACGCTGCTTCATCAGTACTCAACATCCAAAGTGCGCGAGTTTCGCCACCAACGGAAGACGAGCGCGATGACGAGGCCGACGATGGTGAGGATGACAGAGAGCGCCGAACCGAAGCCGATTTCCATGTCGCGAAAAACTGCCTTGACCATGTACGTCGTCGGCACTTCCGTTGAGTTGTAGGGGCCGCCGTTGGTCATAACGTAAAAGAGGTCGAAGCCCTGGATGCCGCCGGTGATGCACAGCAGCATGGCGACCGAAGAAATCTGTCGAATCATTGGGACTTTGATTCGCCAAAACAGCTTCCACTCGGTTGCGCCGTCGAGGCGAGCAGATTCGATAACGTCTTGGGGCAGTCGTGCGAACGCAGCGTTAAAGATTGCCATGTAGAAGCCAGCGAAGATCCAACCTGAGACGAGGCTGATCGCAGGCAGTGCGGTGGCGGGGTTGCCGAGCCAGATTTGTTGCCAATCCTCGTGACCGATCGCAGCGAGGAACTGATTCATGACGCCGTAGTCGGGATTGAAGACCGCACCCCACAACACCGCGACGACAACCATCGGCAGCATCACTGGAATGAACAACGCCACGCGGGGATAGGCCATGAATCGGTTCGATGTGATGAATCCCGCGAGGACGAGACCGACGAGAACTTCAACGACCAGTGTCGTGACGATGTAGAAAAGCATGTGTGAGAACGAGCTCACGAAGATTGTGTCGCGGAAAGCGCGCAGATAGTTGTCGAGCCCCGCGAACTCGGGAGTGCCGAAACCGTTCCAGCGGGTAAAGCTCAAGCCGATTGTGCCGACAAACGGCACCAGCACGGCGAAGCTGTACATCAGAAGTGCAGGCGCGACAAGGATGAGAACTCCAAGTTTTGAAGTTGGCTTCACCCTGTAATTCCCATCCTTGTCGCGTTAGTGCCTAAAACTTACTGAGTTTCGATCTTTTGTTGAGCCTCATCGAGTGCTTCTTGTGGTGTCTTCACACCATCAAGTACCTGAGCGATGGCGGTGTTGAGTGCATCTGCCATCTTGAGGTC
>JBDLPZ010000009.1:0-7523 GCA_039800825.1 Actinomycetota bacterium | reverse complement strand
TGACTGAGTGATCGAAGAAGTGTTGCGGTGGCGGCACCTGTCCCAGATGCCGAACCTGTCACAACATAGGTACGTTGCATATGGCACAGATTAAGTAATCGTGCGAATCCGCGAAGCGGGCGAAAGTCCCGAATTTGTATGTAGATAAGCCAAAGGGTGGAGGGGCATCATGCCTGCCACTCCACCCAGCTTGGTGACTAGATGAAAATAATCTGTGCGCCGTTTGTCATTTCGATGAAGTCGGAGGCGTTGATGATGCCGTCCATGTCATCGCGCAGATCGCTATCTGTCACGGAGTTCATATCGGCCGAGAGTCGGCATGCCCACAGGTGACCGCCGGCTGCGACGATCTGATCGAGGAAGTCAGGGACTTCTGGAATATCGAGGTCAGCAATCTGCTTCTTGAGCATCTTGGTTGCCATTGCAGTCATGCCAGGCATGGGGGCGAGTGACTGTGGCAAGTGAATATCGCCGATTGGCAAGTGCATTGCGGCGTTGCCGGCAGGGCTGAACTGAAGGTCGTTCATGCGGTTCTTCATAATCATGTCGAAGCCCCAGAACGTAAAGAAGATGTGCGTCTCGATGCCTTCGCCGAGAGCGGCGTTGGCGAGAATCAAGGCTGGGTAAGCCATGTCGAGATTGCCCTTTGAGCAGATGAACGCAATCTTGCGACCCTCTTGGGCATCGTCATCAAAGTTGGGAACCACCATAGGGGCGGCAGCTGTAACGGTCATTGTCATCAGTCCTATCAGACACAGCCGTGAGGCTTAGGGAGACCAGCGATGTAACTCATCTTCTTGCCTGGCTTCTTTGGGAAAAGGTCAAACTGTTGCTTGACGGCGAAGCCGCCTGCATTCTGGACGCGACGAGTTGTGGCGGTTTCGCCTTCAGTTTTGAAGTCGTCACGGAGCCAGTTGATGAGCTTCCAGTGATCATCGGTCATCTCGATGCCGATGTTGGTTGCGAGGACTGCTGCTACTTCCGGAGACCATTCATCGAATTCGGTGAGGAATCCTTCGTCGTTGACGTGTACTTGACGACCGGCAATTTCGGCGACAGGCATGATGTCATCTACCTTTCTTGGTACTTACTTAGTGGCGTTTGGTTGGTGTTTGCCGGCCATCGACATTCGAGATGAGACTGGCATTGGGCGGCCTGGCAACAAGATGTGCCAGTAAGCGAAGCGGAATCCGAGCTTGCCCCAGTGATTGATGCGACTTTCCTTCAAGAGCTTGAAGGGGCCAACGCCAGGGACCGGGTATTCGCCTGGAAGTGGTTCGGTGTCATAGTTGAAGTCGATGAGCAAACCTTTGCCATGACCTGATTCAATGAAGCAGTTTGCGTGACCATCGAAAAGTTCAGTCATTTGCTTGCCGGCTACGTGGTGAACGAAGTTCTCGGCGAAGAGATCGATGCTGAAGTGCGCGACCGATCCAGCCTTTGAAGCTGGAATGTCGGAAGCATCGCCGATAGCGAAGATATTGTTGTACTTCTTCGAGAGCAGGGTCTGCTTGTCGACTGGCACGTAGTTGAGGTCATTGCCGAGGCCCGAGCGAGCGATGAAGTCTGCGCCCATGTTGAGTGGAATGGTCACGAGAAGATCGAATGGAACTTCGCGCTCGTCCATCGAGATGAGAACCTTGCGTTCGTCGTCGATGCTCTCGATCATGAAGTCAGGTTCGACCTGGATGTTGCGGGTCTCGAGCATGCCGCCGAGGTGTTCGCTCGCGACTGGCTTGGTGAACGCGCCTTCGAGCGGTGTCACGTACGTGATCTCAACCTTGTCGCGCATTCCCTTTTCTTCGAAGAATGCATCGGCGAGGAAGCTGAACTCGAGTGGGGCGACCGGGCACTTGATTGGCATCTCGGTGATGTGGACGACGAGCTTGCCGCCTTCCCAGCTCGCGAGCTTCTTGCTCAGAGCTACTGAGCCGTGCAGGGTGAAGAACTCGAAAATGCTCTTTTCCCACTCGTCGCCGTCCATGCCAGGGGTCTGGTCTGGGCGAGGTGTCGTGCCGGTGGCGATGATCAAGTAGTCGTAAGCGAACTCGCGACCGTTAGCGAGCAGAACCTTGTTGGCTTCTGCGTCGACGCGATCGATTTCACCAAGGACTACGTCGATGCCTTTAGCGAAAAGATTTTCGCGTTCTTTGATGAGCTCGTCTTCGGTGTAGACGCCGAATGGCAGCAGCAATAAACCTGGCTGGTAGATGTGCTTGTTGTCCTGGTCGATGACCGTGATGTTCCACTCGCTCTTATCGAGAGCCTTGCGGAGTTTGTTGGCGGCCATGGTTCCGGCGGTTCCTCCACCGAGAATTAACAGTTTCTTCACTGTGACTTTCGCTCTGCCGCTGGAGCATGACCAGCGCGGGCGAACCTCCTGTCTGAAAGATACCCAGAGGGGTATACCGATCTTCAGGGGATAAAGTCCCAATCTTTCGCGCACGAAGGTGCGCATTTATGCTTCGGTCATAACTGCATAACAAGGGGAGCTCGCGATGTGGCGGGCTGAGAGGGCCGAAAACGGCCGACCCACGGAACCTGATCTGGGTAATGCCAGCGCGAGGGAGAGATATGAAGAATTTCCTTAGATTTATTGTCGGTATGGCAGCTGTATCGCTGTTGGCTGCCTGCGGAAACACGGCTACGCCTTCAGCAGGCGGCGATGTCACGATCAAGTTGTTGGCGCACGAGTCGTTCGTCGTCTCAGACAAGGTGCTCGCAGAATTCAAGAAAGAAACCGGCATCACTGTCGAGGTCGTCACTGCTGGCGATGCCGGCACCATGGTGGCGGGCGCAGTGCTTGCGGCCGGAAATCCGACCGCTGATGTTTTGTTTGGAATCGACAACACGTTGATGCCTAATGCGCTGCGCGGGGATGGAATCTTTGAGGAGTACTCATCGCCGGCATTGGCTGATGTGCGCGACGATGTTCAGCAGTGGACAGAGACAAGAGTCGTCACGCCGATTGATTACGCAGACGTCTGCGTCAATGTGGACATGAAGTGGTTTGCGCAATCTGGATTGCCAGTTCCTGCGTCTATCGACGTGCTCACGTTGCCTGAGTACAAGAACTTGTTGGTGATTGAGGATCCAGCTGCGTCATCGCCTGGCCTTGCGTTTCTTCTGGCCGTGCATGCGCGTATGGGCGCAGACGGTGAGGCGTGGTGGTCGGCGCTGAAGAACAACGGCGTCAAAGTTGCGGCCTCGTGGTCGGATGCATATTTCAACGACTTCACTGGCGGGGGCGGCGCAGGCAAGTACCCAATGGTCGTTTCGTACGCGACGAGTCCTGTCGCTGAGTATGTCTACGCGGCCGAACCAAAGCCGACAGCTGTCTCGACGGCTGTGGTGACTGAAGGCTGCTTCCGTCAGATCGAGTATGCCGGCGTACTGCGAGGCACCGAGCATCCGGCCGAGGCCCGCAAGGTTGTGGACTGGATGGTGAGCAAGAAGTTCCAGGATGAGGTCGCGACGAACATGTTTGTGTTCCCAGCGCTGAAGACGGCAACCATCCCGGATGAGTTCACGAAATTCTCTGGTGTCGTGAGTCGACCAGGTGTGCTTCCGACGAATGACATTGAGTCGGCCATTCCAACCTTGCTTGAGCAGTGGAATCGGGTGATGACAAGCTGAATGCGCAGTCGATGAAAGTGGGGGCACTCTCGGTGCCCTTGGCTTTCATGCTGTGTTTCGGTTTGTACCCGCTGGCCACAGTCATCTGGCAATTGCTCGGCAACTCTGCTGCTGCGCCGATGATGGTGGGCGCGCGAGACATTGCCGCGCTTGGTCTCGGCGCTGGCATTCAGGCTGTGTTGAGTACGGCGTTGGCTGTCGCGGTCGGATTGCCGAGTGCGTACGTGCTTTCGCTGCATTCCTTTCGAGGGCGGCGATTGCTGTTTGCGCTGGTGATTGTGCCATTCATTCTCCCGACTGTCGTCACGGGTCATGCGTTGCGCGGACTCATCGGTTCTGCGGTGCCGCAGGGCCTGGGGCTAGTGCTGCTTGGGCATGTGTTCGTCAACATCGCCGTCGTGGTGCGGTTTGTGGGCAGCGCTCTCGAGTCGCTCGACCTTCGTTACCTCACCCAGGCACGATCGTTGGGAGCATCGCGGGCGACGTCGTGGCTCACAATCGGTTGGCCGCTAGTGCGACCCGCGATTGTGCGTGCCGCGAGTTTGGTGTTCGTGTACTGCTTTAGTTCACTCGGTCTGCTGTTGGTGCTCGGCGATCGCTCGACGCGGACATTTGAGTCCGAGGTGCTTCGAGAGGTTTCGTTGCTGCTCGATTTTCGAGGTGCGGCGGCGCACACATTTGCGCAGATGCTCGTAGTCGGCGCTGCATTGTGGCTGGGCGGTCGCTCTCGCCTCCCGTCTGCTGCGATGTCAGGAGCGGAGTCACCGACGCGTCTGCCGATTGGCCGAGGCTGGTCAGCGTTCGTTGTCGTGGTCGGTGCGATGTACGTCGCACCATTTGCTTGGTTGCTAGAACAGTCAATCGCGGTCGATGGTCGGTTCTCTGTCGATTACTGGGTGACATCGTGGACGTCCGATTCGTCGCTCGCGGCGATCGCAATCAAGTCGCTTGGACTCGCGGCGTGTGTCGGTGTGGTTGCGAGCACGGTCGGCGCGTTGGCAGCGATTGCGGCGACAGACATGCGCCTGCGAAAGTGGAGTCGCGTCGTGCTGGCGCCGATGCTGTTTACGTCGGCGACCATGGGACTCGGGATGCTGCTGTCGTATTCGCGCGCGCCGCTTGAGTGGGATCGGGCCTTGGTGCCGCTTGTCGTTGCACAATCTCTGCTGGTTTTGCCGATCGCCTACGCGACCATCGTTTCGCGCATGGATGAGACAGACGACTCAATGCAAGTAGTCGCGCAGTCGCTCGGGGCATCAGCCTCACGTGCCTTCTTCACCGCTTATGGCCGCCGGCTGATTTCTGGTGCTTTGTCTGCTGCAGGTTTGTGCGCAGCCATTGCCTGCGGCGAGTATGGAGCGGCCTCGTTCTTGAGTGATTTTCAGACGCCGACGCTAAGTGTGTTCTTGATGCGGCAGCTGGGTCGACCGGGTGAGGCATCAATGGCAATCGCGAGTGTTATCGCAATTTCTCTCTCTGCGATTGCGATGCTTCTCTTAGGCGGATTTGAGCGTCTGAGCAAGGCGGCACAGAAGGTGAGGCGCTGATGGCACCTGGGTTGAGTGTGCGTGGCCTTTCGATTGGTTACGACGATTGGCAGATCGGCGGAATCAATCTTGACGTCGCCACTGGCGAGGTTGTCGCTCTCGTCGGACCGAGCGGCTGCGGAAAATCGACGCTGCTTCAGGCGATCTTGGGTGCTGGTTCGACCTTGGCCGGCACTATTTCAGTCGATGGCACCATCGTGACAGAACTTCCGATTGAAGAGCGCGGCATTGGCATCGTGTTTCAGCGACCAATGCTGTTTCCGCACTTGAGTGTCGGGCGCAATGTGTCGTACGGCCTGGAACGCGCTGGCGTCTCACGCGCAGATGCACGCGCTCAGGGAGAGCAGTTGCTGGAGTGGGTGGGACTGCCAGGCTTCAGCGACCGCACAGTCGAAACATTGAGCGGCGGCCAAAGTCAGCGAGTCGCACTGGCGCGTGCGATGGCAGTTAAGCCGCGCGTCCTGTTGCTCGATGAACCGTTTAGTGCGCTCGATGAAGATTTGCGCGAGCGATTAGCGATTGAAACCTTGAGCGCGTTGAGGGCAGCGGACGTGGCTGTCATTTACGTGACACATTCGCGCGCCGAGGCGCAGGCGGTCGCAGATCGGGTTATTGATTTTGAGTCTCTAACCCGTTCAGATGACTAGCTGTAGCGGATTGGGTCAGTCCACGTGCCGTAGACGTACACCGGCGTATTGATGCTGACCTTGGCGGCCCAGAGGGCGTCGATGTGCTTATGCAACATACGTACGCATCCGTGTGATGCTGGGTATGGCTTCACGAGACTGTCGTTGGCGCTGCCGTGCAGAGCGGCTGGTCCGCGGAAGTACTTAGGGCGGTACATCCAGGCGTCTTCGTACAGAGTCGACTCGTGCCACGTCGCAATCTCGCGGTAAATCTTGAACGCGCCTGGAGTCGTGTCGTAGCCAGGCTGGCCAGTCGAGACAGGAAATGTGCCGCGCAAGGACTTCACGCCGGTGGTGTTGTTGATGGTGACCCAATACAGGATTTGGCACTGCCGATTGATGCTGATGCCAGGCTTGAATTTTGATGGAAGCGGAAGCCTGGTCTGCGCGACGATGAGATCGCGTTCCGCGTCCGTTGGCAGTAGACGTGAGACTGGCAAGCCGTTGAGTTCGCGCCATGCGCAAATGCCTCGCTTGGTCTTTTCATCCCAGCTGCCGTTGACGGCACCTGTCGGGAGACCGAGAGCGTCGAATGCGAATTCAACGTCATAGCGAGTGACGGAGGTTGCTGATGCTGGTCCAGCGAGCATCGTCATCGAGAGGACGAGGGCTAGAGCGAGTACAAGGCGATTGCGCACCCGCAGATTATCCATCCTCAGAAGAGCCATGCTTGCCCTTTGAGTCAAGAAAACCATGTGAAAGTGCACGGGCACGTACCAGTTACGACTTGGGGGCGTACCGCAAAGTGTCGTGGGCACGTACCACATAGGGAGTTTTCACGTACCGCAAAAGGGAGAGTTACGCTCTGACCCTTATGTCACAAAACGATACGCACAACGAAGTGCCGACGATGATTGAAGCTAAGGGACTCACAAAGACCTACGGCGACTTCACTGCGGTAGATCACATCAGTTTCTCTGTTCCACGAGGCGAGGCCTTCGGTCTCCTCGGCCCTAACGGTGCCGGCAAATCCACCACGATGCGGATGATTGCCTCGACGCTTGCTCGCACGGATGGCGAGCTCCAGATTCTCGGCAAAGACCCCAACAAGCATGGTCCTGAAATTCGCGCCCACCTCGGTGTTGTGCCGCAGCAGGACAATCTTGATTCGGAATTGAAGGTTCGCGAGAACCTCATGATTTACGGCCGCTACTTCGGCCTATCGCGTAAGTTCTTGAAAGGCAAGATTGAAGAACTTCTCGATTTCGCTCAGCTTCAAGAAAAGCGCGACTCAAAGGTCGAATCACTCAGCGGCGGTATGAAGCGCCGACTGACGATTGCACGCGGTCTGATCAACGAGCCAGAAATCTTGATGCTTGACGAACCGACGACTGGTCTCGATCCGCAGGCACGCCACATCTTGTGGGATCGCTTGTTCCGATTGAAAGAACTCGGCGTCACGCTGATCATTACGACCCACTACATGGACGAGGCAGAGCAGCTGTGCGACCGTCTCATCGTGATGGACAAGGGTCGCATCATGGCCGAGGGAACTCCCGCGAACTTGATCCGCGAGTACTCAAGCCGTGAAGTGCTCGAAGTTCGTTTCGGCTCAAACCGCAACGCCGAAGTGGCCGAGCAGATTGCTGGAATCGGTGAGCGCATTGAGGTCTTGCCAGATCGCATCTTGATTTACGCAGAAGATGGCGAAGCA
>JBDLPZ010000008.1:0-3021 GCA_039800825.1 Actinomycetota bacterium | reverse complement strand
TCGCCGTTAGGCGTCTGGAGGATGATCATCTTGCCGTCATCCGAAATCGCTACAAACTGTAGGTCGCTCACTGCACTCTCCTTGGGGGCGGATAGTCTCACAATATGTCGACTTAGGTGTCACTGACGCGCACAACCCGCCGACACAAATGTGCAAGGGGTTAGCGTTAGGCGTTGCCTGAGGTTTGGTCCTGGAGGAATTGTGAACCCTGAAATTCAAGAGCTCACGACGTTAATGCGCGAACTTGCCCACATGGCCGGCGAAATTCTGATTGATGGGCGACCAGATGCGGCCCGCTCGGCTAGCGTCGAAACGTCGACCAAGACCTCACCCACCGACATCGTCACTGAGCGCGATCTCGCATCCGAAAAGGCAATCGTCGAAGCGCTTGCCCAAGCCCGTCCAGGCGATGGCATCGTTGGCGAAGAGGGCTCGAATATCGAATCAACGACTGGCTACACCTGGATCATTGACCCACTCGATGGCACCATCAACTATCTCTACGGCTCGCCTCAATGGGCAGTCTCGATCGCGGTCGCAGATGAAGCGGGCACTGTGGCGGGCATCGTCTACGCGCCACTCGCTGGATACGAATACTGGGCTGTCCGCGGCGAAGGCGCCTATCGGATCGATCGAGACGGTGAAGTTCGCCTTCCACAGGTCGAGGACGCCGATCTAGCGCATGCGCTATTTGCTACCGGATTCGGTTACCGCTCAGACCGTCGAGCCCAACAAATTCGCGTGATGAGTGCGGTCCTTCCGCAGATTCGCGATATCCGGCGCAAAGGCTCTGCTGCTCTCGACTTGTGTATGGCCGCAAGCGGCATGGTCAACGGCTACTTTGAGCGTGGCGCTCATCCGTGGGATTACGCCGCAGGTGCACTGGTCGCTCGCGAAGCTGGATGCGTGGTTTCTGGCCTACGCGACAACGCAGAAAGTGCATCGATGGTCGTGTGCGCGCCACCTCGACTGCATGCGCAAATAAAAGAGCTACTCGAATCGATCGACGCCGATCTCGGCGACTAGTCGATCCGACGCAAATCCTTCTTGTACCAATTCACGTTGTGAACGTACATGTTGACGTTCCAGTCGAAAGCGCCGTCTTCGACAGCGCCTTCGCGAATCTTGGCTGGCACGCCCATTGCGAGAGCGTTGCCTGGAACGATCGTGTCGTTGATGAGGACCGCGCCGGCGGCGACCAAGGCGCGTGAGTGAACCACCACGCGGTGCAACAGGACTGCGCCTGACCCCACCAGAACGTCGTCATGAATCGTGGAGCCCTCAATATGGGCGTTATGCCCGACCACGCAGCGGCTGCCAATGAGCGTGTGGCACTCAGACGTGCAGTGGATAACGCTGCCGTCCTGGATGGAAGTCTTCTCGCCCACGACGATTGAGCCGTGGTCGCCACGCAGCACAGCGCCTGGCCAGACCGAGGATTCGGCCCCAATCGTGACGTTACCGATGATGGTTGCGTCTGGGTGAACGAATGCTTCAGGGTGGATATTTGGGACAAGATTTCCCAACGCGTAGATGGCCATTGGCGTATCAAACCGTGTCGGTGGCGCATTCGTCACAGGGATGGGGCACAATTCGCGCCCGTTGAACCTGAGTTCAGGGCTCCGAGAGAAAGGAAAGCCACGTGGCAACCGATTACGACGCCCCGAGGAAGACTGACGAAGAGCTTGCCGAGGATTCCCTCGAAGAGCTCAAAGCGCGTCGCGCCGACAAAGCCAACGCTGCCGTCGACATCGACGAAGCTGAGCTGGCCGAAACCCTCGAGCTCCCAGGCGCTGACCTTTCCGAAGAGAGCCTGACTGTCCGCGTGCTCCCGAAGCAGCGCGATGAGTTCACTTGCTCACGCTGTTTCTTGGTCCACCATCGCTCGCAGTTCGCACGAGAAGTTCGCGGCGAACCTGTGTGCAAAGAGTGCGATTAGGCCTTGCTTTACCGCGAGCGTAGGAGTCAGCCTGGTTGGCTGCTCTTCCTTGCTTTGTTGCTCACGATTTCGCTGGGCATCGCGTATGCCGCAGCGACCACCTCAACTTTCGGCAGCGTTATTGGCGCTGCCTTAAGCATTCCTGCGGTTGTGCTGTGGTGGAAGTCGGCTTCAAATGTCACCGTTACCGAAGAGCATCTTTTGGTCGGTCGCCTGAAGCTAGAGCTTTCAGTAATCGCGTCAGCGACTGTGCTGGAGCCAGAACAGTTTCTGAGACGTATTCGCACTGATGCCAAGACAACAGATCTGCTTCTCTTTACCCGCACAGACATTGGGGGAGTGGAAATCGAACTCAATGACCCCAGCGATCCTTATCGCTCGTGGGTGATCAGCAGCCGCAATCCGCAACAGCTGGCCGACGCGGTTAATGAATCTCGCGGCAACCGTCTCGCACATCAAGAACGCCTTTAGGCTGCGCTCATGACTTCACATGTGGACGTGCTGATTCAGCGTCTCGACCCCGAGGTGCCGCTGCCGAACTATGCACATCCTGGCGACGCTGGTGCAGATCTCGTGTCAACAGAATCTCTCGTGCTTGCGCCAGGTGAACGCGCCGCCGTTTCTACGGGGATTTCGATCGCGCTTCCAGCCGGATACGTCGCGCTTGTGCATCCGCGCTCGGGGCTCGCTCTCAAGCACGGCATCAGCATGGTCAACGCTCCAGGCACTATCGATGCGGGCTATCGAGGCGAGATCAAGGTGATTTTGATCAATCACGATCCGGCCGCGAGTTTCAGTATCAATCGTGGCGATCGCATTGCTCAGTTGGTTATCCAGAAGTTTGAGACAGCGAAGTTCCACGAAGTTACCTCCCTGCCAGGCAGTGATCGTGGCGAAGGCGGTTTCGGATCGACTGGCGTCAGCGCGAAGGCGAAGGGTTAGCAATGGGTCTTCGGTCGTGGTGGGCGCAGCTCAACAGCTCGGTCGCCGAGCTTGATGCACAAGAACTCCGCGTTGATGCTGAACGCGCAGGCGCCGCAGCAATTGAGGCCGTCAACTCGGGCCAGGTTCGAACACTCAAA
>JBDLPZ010000007.1:0-26310 GCA_039800825.1 Actinomycetota bacterium | reverse complement strand
GAGAAAGTTCTCACCTCGGTCGGTCAGGTCTATCCACGGTCTCTCGATCACGATGTGACGAGCGCACTCGTTCAGCTCGCGGCTGGTCCTTCCAGCCTCGCACACACGATCCGCTTAATGGCTGGCCAAGAACTTGTGACTGAAGGTTTCAAGCCGGGCCAAGTCGGCAGCAGCGCAATGCCACACAAGATGAACACTCGCTCTTGCGAGCGCGTCAATGGTTTTGCAGTGATTTTGCGTGGTTTTGCGTCGATGACGGCAGAACTCGCAGGCTCGCAGTGGAACGAAGGCGACGTCGCATGCAGCGTTGTTCGTCGCGTTGCACTCGCCGATTCATTCTTCGCCATCGACGGCTTGTTCGAGACCATGCTCACCGTGCTCGACGAATTCGGCGCATTCCCAGCTGTCATCAGCCGCGAACTCGAACGCAATCTTCCGTTCCTCGCCACCACCAAAGTTCTGATGGCCGCAGTGCGCAAGGGCGTCGGTCGCGAGACTGCTCACGAAGTTATTAAGGAACACGCTGTCGCAACTGCACTCGCACTTCGCGAAGGCGCATCAAACAATCTCATCGAACGTCTCGCTGGTGACGCGCGTCTGCAGCTCTCCGAAGACGAGATCCGTGCACTGATGTCAGAGCCGCTCGATTTCACCGGCGCTGCTCGTGCGCAGGTCGCGGCAATCATCGAACAAATTGATTCGGTCGCATCGCTTTATCCCGAAGCCGCGATCTACTCGCCAGGTTCAATCCTCTAATGCAGATCGAACCAACGCAGTACGACCTTCCCGCTGGTTACACGCACCTGTATTCAGGCAAAGTCCGCGATCTCTATCGCACTCCTGAAGGTCAGTTGCTGTTCGTCGCGAGCGATCGCATCAGCGCATACGACTGGGTGATGCCGACGACGATTCCAGACAAAGGTCGCATCCTCACCGCGCTGTCACTGTGGTGGTTCGAGCGTCTCGCCGACATCGTGCCAAATCACGTCATCAGCACCGATGTCCCAGATGCTGTCGCTGGCCGCGCGATGATTTGTGAAAGTCTCGACATGTTCCCAGTCGAGTGCGTCGCGCGCGGTTATCTCACCGGCTCAGGGCTCGTGGAATACCGCGAATCCCGCACCGTCTGCGGCATCGATCTGCCCGAGGGCCTCGTCGACGGCAGCCGCCTCGATACCCCAATCTTCACGCCAGCTACCAAAGCCGAGCTCGGCGAACACGACGAAAACGTCGACTTCGACCACGTCGTACGCACGATTGGTGAAGCTGACGCCACCGCCTTGCGCGACCTCACCCTCGCGGTCTACAGCCGCGCCGAAAACATCGCCCGTGAACAGGGGGTGCTGCTCGCCGACACCAAGTTCGAGTTCGGTCGCCGTAGCGCAGACGGCGCCATCGTTCTCGCCGACGAAGTCCTCACCCCCGATTCGTCTCGCTACTGGCCAGCCGACCGCTGGCAGCCAGGCCTTGCCCAGCCTTCGTTCGACAAGCAGTACCTGCGCGATTGGCTCACTTCGCCGGCCTCAGGCTGGGACAAGAACGGCAGCACCCCGCCGCCTGCCCTGCCCGCTGACGTCGTCGAGAACACCCGGGCCAAGTACATCGAGGCCTACGAGCGCCTCACCGGCCAAACCTTCTAACTGGTACTTGCCCACGGCACCTTTGGTACTTTCCTACAGCACCTTTGGTACTCGCGTACGGCACCGAACACGCCTGTCTCACGCATCAAACAGCCGTTCAAGGCGCTAAAACCACGCACTAAACTTGGCCTCGGTCCTGTTGCCGAAGGGCCGCCCACCCCACTCCTAAAGGAGCTCCGCGTGGCCCGAGTCGTGGTCGATGTCCGCCTCAAGTCAGAAATCCTCGACCCACAAGGTCGCGCCGTCCAGGGAGCGCTTGGTCGCCTCGGACTCGCAGGCGTGACCAACGTGCGTCAAGGCAAGCAGTTCGTTATCGATATTGATGGTGAACTCGACGAAGCCGCGTCAGCGAAGCTGCACGAAATCGCGGGCAACCTTCTCAGCAACCCTGTCATCGAAGACTACGAACTCACGGTGGAACAAGCGTGAGCGCTCAGGGTGCACGCATCGGCGTTGTAACTTTCCCTGGTTCACTCGACGACCGCGACGCTGCTCGTGCAGTGCGTCTCGCCGGCGCCGAACCAGTCGCTCTCTGGCATGCCGATCACGACCTTAAGTCGGTCGACGCTGTCGTTCTCCCTGGTGGCTTCTCATACGGCGACTACCTTCGTTGTGGCGCAATCGCTCGCTTCGCACCAGTGATGCAAGAAATCATCGCCGCGGCGAACCAAGGCTTGCCAGTGTTGGGAATCTGCAACGGCTTCCAGATTCTCTGCGAATCGCACCTTCTTCCAGGCGCATTGATCCGCAACGACCACCGTCACTTCGTGTGCCGCGATCAGGCGTTGCAAATAACCAACAACACCTCTATGTGGACGAGCGACTTCGAACTTAACGAAGAAATCGTCGTCCCACTCAAAAACGGCGAAGGCGGTTACGTCGCATCCGACGCCGTCCTGGACGAACTCGAAGGCGAAGGCCGCGTCATCGCGCGATACCTCGGCGTCAATCCAAACGGTTCATACCGCGACATCGCCGGCATCACCAACGCCCGCGGCAACGTCGTCGGCCTCATGCCACACCCAGAGCACGCCGTCGAACCACTCACCGGCCCGACCACTGATGGCCTCGGATTCTTTACTTCAGTTCTTTCATCACTTTTGCAAGGAGCTGCTCGATGAGCCGCCACGTCGATACCGTCTCCAACGCGGCCGCGACTCCAGAAGTCGAACAGCCTTTCGCAGAGCTTGGTGTTAAGCCTGACGAGTACGCGCGCATCCGCGAAATTCTTGATCGCCGTCCGACCAACTCCGAGCTCGCGATGTACTCGGTCATGTGGTCTGAGCACTGCTCGTACAAGTCATCGAAGGTGCACCTGCGTCAGTTCGGTGACAAGAAGCCAGCATCGGATGCAATGCTCGTCGGCATCGGCGAAAACGCTGGCGTCGTCGACATCGGCGATGGCTGGGCTGTCACTTTCAAAGTCGAGAGCCACAACCACCCATCATTCGTGGAGCCTTACCAAGGTGCAGCGACTGGCGTCGGCGGCATTGTCCGCGACATCTTGTCGATGGGCGCGCGTCCGGTAGCGGTCATGGACCCACTGCGTTTCGGCCCAGCTGACGCACCTGACACCGCGCGCGTTTTGCCTGGCATCATCGCGGGCGTCGGCGGTTACGGCAATTGCCTCGGCCTGCCGAACATCGGTGGCGAGATTGTTTTCGATCCGACCTACCTCGGCAATCCGCTGGTCAACGCTCTCTGCGTCGGCACCATGAAGCACGAAGACATTCACCTCGCAAAGGCCTCTGGCATCGGCAACCTGGTCATCTTGTTTGGTGCAGCGACCGGTGGCGATGGCATTGGCGGCGTGTCAGTGCTCGCATCAGAAACGTTTGAAGACGGCGGTCCTGCAAAGCGTCCTTCGGTGCAGGTCGGCGATCCGTTTATGGAGAAGCTGCTCATCGAATGCACTCTCGAAGTCCTGCACGCAGGTCTCGTTGAAGGCATCCAAGATCTCGGTGGCGCAGGTATCTCTTGTGCAACGAGCGAACTTGCATCCAACGGCACCGGCGGCATGCACGTCTACCTCGAGCGCGTTCCGCTTCGCGATGCAACGCTCACACCTGAAGAAATCTTGATGAGCGAATCTCAAGAGCGTATGTGCGCGATTGTTCCACCAGAGAACGCCGAGAAGTTCCTCGACATCTGCAAGAAGTGGGATGTCGTCGCGACCGTCATCGGTGAAGTCACCGACACCGGCCGACTCATCATCGAATGGCATGGCGATGTCATCGTCGATGTGCCACCGCGCACTGTCGCCCACGACGGCCCTGTGTACGAACGTCCGTACCACCGCCCATCGTGGCAAGACGCGCTGCAGGCCGATGCTCCGACTGCAGACAAACTCAAGCGCCCTGCGACCGCAGCGGAACTTCGCGACACCATCCTCACGATGACGGCAGCGCCTAACCTCGCATCAAAGCGTTGGGTGACTGACCAATACGACCGCTACGTTCTCGGAAACACTGTTCTCTCGCAGCCAGAAGACTCTGGCATGGTGCGCGTGGACGAAGAGACCGGCCGCGGTGTCGCTGTTTCGACCGACTGCAACGGCCGCTTCGCAAAGCTCGATCCATACAACGGTGCAAAGCTCGCACTCGCCGAGGCGTACCGCAACGTGTCGACGACTGGCGCAGTTCCACTCGCTGTCACCAACTGCCTCAACTTCGGTTCGCCTGAAGATCCTGAAGTCATGTGGCAGTTCTCTGAAGCCGTCCGTGGCCTTGCAGATGGCTGCCTTGAGCTCGGCACGCCTGTCACCGGCGGCAACGTCTCGTTCTACAACCAGACCGGCGATGTCGCGATTCTTCCGACACCAGTTGTTGGCGTGCTGGGTGTTATCGACGATGTTGAGCGCCGCACTGCGATGTCATGGGCTGAAGACGGCGACCTCATCTACGTCCTCGGCGAAACTGGCGATGACTTCGCTGGCAGCGAATGGGCACACGAAGTTCACCAGCATCTCGGTGGTCTGCCACCGCAGATCGACTTGATGCGCGAGCAGGCGTTGTCACAGATTCTTGTGGCGTGCAGCCGCGATGGACTCATCAATGCAGCGCATGACGTCAGCGAAGGCGGCATCATGCAGTCGCTCGTTGAGATGGCGCTTCGTTCGGGCCGCGGTGCACGCATCTGGGTGCCGGACAATCTCGATCCGTTTGTGTTCGCGTACAGCGAGAGTGCCACGCGCGCAGTTGTCGTCGTCGCACGTAGTGAAGAGCAGCGGTTCACCGACATGTGTGGCGCTCGCAATTTCGCAGCGACGCGAATCGGCGTCGTCGATTCAGAGGCGGCAGATGTGCCAGCGCTCGTTCTCGACAATGCTTACGGCGAAGCCATCACGCTCCCGATCGCAGAGCTAGCTGACAAGCACTTCGGTACCTTGCCAGCAATCTTCGGCCCAACCGTCGGCTAATGACTCCTACGGCAGAGATGCTTGAGTGCCTTGCGGCTTATGCCGCGGGCCTCAAGCCGCCGAAGGAAGTAGAACGTGCTGCCACCAAACAGGTGCTCGCCACAATCTCTGCAGCTGCGCCTGGTCGCTCGGTCGAGTTACGCGTTCCGCCGTTTGCGGCGATTCAAATTGTCGAGGGCCCGAACCATCGCCGCGGTACACCTTCGGCCGTGGTGGAGACTTCCGCGCGCACACTCGTGCAGTTAGCGGTCGGCGCGGTCGCCTGGGAAGACGCCGTCCGAAACGCAACTGTTACGGCTTCGGGCGAACGCAGCAACCTCTCTCACCTCTTTCCCTGCTAGCCTCACCGTCACATTCGCAATGGCGCGATAACTGTGGAAGGTGATACCCCTCATGACACGCGAGGTGGCAATCAGCCTGCGCTCTCTGCGCAAGGAATTTAAGACCCCAGCCCGAACGGTGGTCGCGGTCGACTCAATCGATCTTGACGTTTACAACGGCGAATTCATCACTCTTCTCGGTCCTTCCGGTTCCGGCAAGACCACAGTGCTTCGAATGATCGCTGGCTTCGAACTCCCGACCAGCGGCAGCATCGTCCTCGACGGCCAAGACGTCTCGCAGCTCGCGCCGTTTGATCGCGACGTCAACACCGTCTTCCAGGATTACGCGATCTTCCCGCATATGAGCGTGCTCCAAAACGTCGAGTACGGTCTCCGCGTTAAGAAAGTCCCCGCGGCCGAGCGTCGGGCTCGCGCGGAGGAAGCTCTCGAAGGCGTCGCCCTCGGTGGCTTCGGCGATCGCAAGCCATCGCAGCTCTCTGGTGGTCAGCGTCAACGCGTCGCACTCGCTCGCGCTCTCGTCAATCGCCCCAAGGTCTTGCTCCTCGACGAACCTCTCGGAGCACTCGACCTCAAGTTGCGCGAACAAATGCAGATTGAACTCAAAGAGCTTCAGCGCGAAGTCGGCATCACGTTCGTTTTCGTCACACACGACCAAGAAGAAGCGCTCACCATGAGCGATCGCATCGCCGTCTTCAACAACGGCCGCGTTGAGCAACTCGGCACAGCCCGCGACATTTACGAAAACCCTGCGACTGAGTTTGTTGCGGGCTTCGTTGGCGTCGCAAATCTCATTAAAGGCGAGAGCGCTCGCGCACTCACGGGCCAAGACCGCACCGTCTCAATCCGACCAGAAAAGATCACCATCGGTGACAGCGGCGCAGATCGACGCGCGACGGGCCACGTCCGCGAAGTCATCTACGTCGGCAACGCAACACGCATCATCGTCGCCCTCGATGCTGGCGGCCAGCTCATCGCGAGCCAGCCACACGACGGCCGCACTACCGCAGACGTTCGCGTCGGCGATCCGATCACGCTGAGCTGGTCGGCAGCTCACGAATACCTGATCGGCTAAGAGTTTCTCTATCCAGAGAAAAAAGAAGGGATAAAGCATGGCAACGAAGCAAATGCTTAAGCTGGCCGCTCTTGCGGCTAGTTCCGTGTTGGTGATTGCAGGTTGTTCTTCGAACACTGCAGATCCAACGGACACCTCGGGCGTTCCTAACGTCCCCATGGCCACTGAAGTTGGCGATGGCGAAGGTGAACTCAATATCGTCGTTTGGGCTGGTTACGCCGAAGACGGTTCTACTGATCCAGCTGTTGACTGGGTTTCAGCTTTCGAAGATTCGACGGGCTGCCAGGTCAACGTGAAGATCGGCAACACCTCAGACGAAATGGTGACGCTCATGAAGAGCGGCCAGTATGACGGTGTCTCTGCATCCGGCGACGCAACGCTTCGCTTGATTTATGGCGGCGATGTCGCACCAGTCAACACTGACTTGGTCCCTAACTACGCGACGGTTGCTGACTTCTTGAAGGATCGCGACTGGAACTCAGTCGGCGGCCAGATGTACGGCGTGCCACACGGTTGGGGCGCGAACGTTCTGATGTACAACACCGCTGAAGTAAGCCCAGCCCCAACCTCTTGGAGCGCAGTCTTCGAAGCTGATTCGCCATACGCCGGCAAGATCACCGCGTACGACTCACCGATCTACATCGCTGACGCAGCGCTGTACCTCAAGAGCGCACAGCCAGATCTCGGTATCACCGATCCTTACGCTCTCGATGAGACTCAGTTCCAGGCCGCAGTCGATCTGCTTAAGCAGCAGAAAGAAATGATCGGCAGCTACTGGGCCGCTTACACCGACGAAGTTGCTTCGTTCGGCCAGGCATCGAACGTCATTGGTACTGCATGGCAGATCAATGCAAACCTCATCAATGGTGAAGGCAAAGTCGCAGTCGAAGGCGTCGTTCCAAGCGAAGGCGCAACTGGCTGGTCAGACACCTGGATGATCGCAGCAAACGCTGCACATCCAAACTGCATGTACAAGTGGATGGACTGGATTGTTTCTCCAGAAGTCAACGCTCAGGTTGCTGAGTGGTTCGGCGAAGCTCCAGCTCAGACCAAGTCATGCGATTTCACCGTCGATAAGACCTTCTGCGATACGTACCACGCACTCGATGCAGATTACGCAGCGCAGATTTCTTACTGGACGACTCCACTCGCTGAGTGCCTCGATGGTCGCGGTGCGATCTGCAAGGACTACGCAGCGTGGACTCAAGCCTGGACAGAAATCAAGGGCTAATGTCGCTCGGCACCACGACCGCACCCGAGTCAGCAAATGCTGGCTCGGGTGTTGGTCGTGGTCTCAGCCGCTTCTTGGTTAAGCACGAAAAGTTCCGCCTGAGCTTGTTGCTGGCCTCGCCAGTCGCATGGCTCGGCGTGCTCTACCTCGGCTCACTCGCCAACATGATTATGGCGTCGTTTTGGTCGCTCGCGCCGTTCACGGGCGACGTCGTCAAATCGTTTTCGCTGAGCAATTTTCAGACATTGATTACCGCTGAGGTATATCGCAACGTCGCGATGCGCTCAGTAGGTATCGCAATCGCCGTGACGCTGATTGATCTTCTGCTGGCGCTACCGATTGCATTTTTCGCAGCAAAAGTCGTTCGCTCCTCGCGCATCCGCTATGCGATTGTGATCGCAGCGACCATGCCGCTCTGGGCGGGTTATCTCGTTAAGGGCTACGCCTGGCGAATCATGCTCGACAACAACGGCGTACTCGATTGGGCGTTGGCGCCACTCGGCATTAAGGGTCCCGGACTTGGCCTGCCGGCCACCGTGTTAGCGCTGTCCTACTTGTGGCTGCCGTACATGATCTTGCCGATCTACGCGGGTCTCGAGCGCATCTCTGTGTCACTGACCGACGCCAGCTCAGACCTCGGTGCATCCGCATGGTTCACGATTCGCACTGTTGTGCTGCCACTTCTGGCGCCCGCGATCATCGCTGGATCAATCTTCACTTTCTCGCTCAGCCTTGGCGATTACATCATGGTCAAAATCGTCGGCGGTAAGACGCAGATGTTCGCCAATATCGTTTATGACAACATCGGCGTCGCAGGCAATCTTCCGTTCGCTGCCGCCGCGGCGACGTTTCCGATCCTCGTCGTCGTCGGCTACCTGTGGGCCGTGCGCAAGACCGGCGCATTGGAGAATCTCTGATGAATCTCAGTGCACGCGCGCGTTGGGCCGTCGGAGTCGCTGCCGTCATCGGTCTCGCATTCATCTACATCCCACTGTCAGTGGTGGTCATCAACTCGTTCAACGCGTCCCAAGTTTTCAGTTGGCCGCCGACCGAGTTCACCACGATGTGGTGGCAGAAGGCGCTCGAGAACACTGGCGTCCGCGAGGCACTCTGGACAAGCGTGCAAGCTGGCCTCGGCGCGACATTGATCGCGCTTCTGCTCGGCACCGCTTTGTCATTCGCGCTGGTGCGCTACGACTTCTTCGGCCGCAGCACGCTGAATTTTCTGGTGGTGCTGCCGATCTCGCTGCCCGGCATCGTGACAGGTATCGCCCTCAACTCGTCATTCACCACGGTCTTGCAGCCGCTGGGTATCAATCTCGGCCTCTTCACCGTTGTTCTCGGTCATGCCACCTTCTGCATCGTTGTTGTCTTCAACAACGTCAGTGCTCGTCTGCGTCGCACTGGCACGAGCCTTGAAGAAGCCTCGGCCGACCTCGGTGCGAGCCTCTGGCAGACCTTCTGGTTCGTGACGTTCCCTGCTGTCCGCTCTGCGCTCGTGGCCGGCGCACTACTCGCATTCGCCCTCTCATTCGACGAGATCGTGGTGACCACGTTTACCGCTGGACCTGGCGTGGAGACGCTGCCGCAGTGGATTTTCAACAATCTCTTCCGCCCAAATCAGGGCCCTATCGTGAACGCCGTAGCGGCGCTGCTCCTCCTGATATTCATTGCGCCTGTGTGGCTCGCCCAGAGACTCTCAGGTTCTGAAACGCATGCGGGTGGTCGGGTCTAAACCCCCTAGAATCCGCCTGTGACACGCGGCGATGGGCTTTTGACCCACGACATTGATCCAAATGAAAAAGGTCCCCAGGATGCCTGTGGAGTTTTCGGGGTTTGGGCTCCTGGTGAGCAAGTAGCAAAACTGTCGTACTTCGGCCTCTACGCACTTCAGCACCGCGGTCAAGAATCCGCTGGCATCGCGACGTCTGATGGCTCGCGCATGGTCGTTTACAAAGACATGGGCCTCGTCTCACAGGTTTTCACCGAGAGCATCCTCGAGACTCTGACCGGCCACATTGCAGTCGGCCACTGCCGTTACTCGACCACTGGCTCGTCCAAGTGGGAAAACGCACAACCGACTTTCCGCACGACCGCGCACGGTCACATTGCTCTCGGCCACAATGGCAACCTCGTCAACACTGCCGAGCTCTCCTCAATTGTTGAATCTCTCGCCGCTGCTGGCGGCGAACTTCCGCTGCCGTCTCATCGCACCGGCGCGACGAGTGACACTGAAGTTCTGACTCAGCTGCTCGCGTCGCATTCCGATCTCTCGATCGAAGAAGCTGCGATTCAAGAACTGCCTAAAGTCCGCGGCGCTTTCTCGCTCGTGTTCATGGACGAGAGCACGCTGTACGCAGCTCGCGATCCTTATGGCATCCGCCCGCTCGTGCTCGGTCGGCTCGAGCGCGGTTGGGTTGTTGCGTCCGAAACTGCCGCGCTCGACATCGTCGGCGCTTCTTATGTCCGCGACATCGAACCAGGTGAGCTCATCGCTATCGACGAAGCAGGTCTGCGCACTTCACGCTTCGCTCCGGCTACACCGAAGCACTGCTTGTTTGAGTACGTCTACCTCGCTCGGCCTGATACGAACCTCGGTGGTCACGCAGTGCATGCGGTCCGCGTCGAAGTTGGTCGCCAGCTCGCTCGTGAACATCCCGTCGAAGCAGACATGGTTATCCCAGTTCCCGAGTCGGGCACTCCTGCGGCAGTCGGTTATGCGCAGCAAAGTGGTATTCCGTTTGCGCAGGGTCTCGTTAAGAACGCCTATGTTGGACGCACTTTCATCCAGCCTTCGCAGACATTGCGTCAGCTTGGTATTCGTCTCAAGCTCAATCCGCTTAAAGAAGAAATCGCCGGCAAGCATCTCGTCGTGGTTGATGACTCGATTGTGCGCGGCAACACCCAGCGCGCAATTATTCGCATGCTTCGCGAAGCTGGTGCCGCGTCGGTGCACGTGCGCATCTCATCGCCGCCAGTGGTGTGGCCATGCTTTTACGGCATCGACTTCGCGACTCGTGCAGAGTTGATTGCGACCGGCCTGAGCGTCGATGAGATTTGCACCTCAATCGGTGCTGACTCGCTCGGTTACGTCAGCCTTGAGGGACTGACCGCCGCGACGCAGATGGCTGAAGATCGCTTGTGCCGCGCATGCTTCGACGGCAAATACCCAGTCGAACTTCCAGCTGAAAATCAGATCGGTAAGCACGTGCTCGAAACATCGAGTGCAAACGGCGATGCTGATGGAATCGCTCACGCATTGAGGTTGCCATGACTAATTCATACGCCGCAGCGGGCGTAGATGTTGAGGCCGGGGAACACGCAGTCGCGCTTATGAAGGCGAGTGTGCTCGCTGCATCACGGCCTGAAGTTGTTGGTGACTTCGGTGGATTCGCCGGCCTGTTTGATGCCAGCGCACTCACCAAATTCCGCCGCCCGCTTCTTGCGACTGGCACTGACGGCGTGGGCACCAAAGTTGTCGTCGCACAGCGCATGGGCGTTCACCACACAATCGGTATCGATCTCGTCGCGATGATCGCCGATGACATCGTCGTGTGCGGCGCCGAACCACTGTTTCTCACTGACTACATAGCGACCGGCAAGGTCGAACCACACGTTGTCGCTGACATCGTTCGCGGTGTTGCCGAAGGATGCAAACAAGCTGGCATGGCTTTGCTCGGCGGCGAGACCGCTGAACATCCTGGTGTCATGAAGCCAGGGGAGTACGACGTTGCGGGTGCCGGCACTGGTGCGGTCGAGGCAGACGAACTTCTTGGCGCAGATCGCGTCGTCGACGGCGACGTCATCATCAGCATGGCTGCGTCTGGCCTTCACAGCAATGGTTACTCACTCGCGCGCTACGTGCTGTTGGGTGATGCTGGACAGGCTGCTGGCTTGAGTCTCGACAAGCATGTCGATGAGCTGGGTCGCAGCCTTGGCGAAGAAATGCTTGAGCCGACGCGCATCTACTCACTCGATTGCCTCGCTCTGAAGAATCAGCTCGGCGCTGATCTTCATACGTTCTCACACATCACCGGTGGTGGCATCGCTGCCAACATCGCGCGTGTTCTCCCGACTCATCTCGCAGCAGACATTGAGCGCGGGACATGGGATGTGCATCCGATCTTCAATCTGATTTCTCGCCTCGGCAACGTCAGCCAGTCAGAAATGGAAAAGACCTTCAACATGGGTCTCGGTATGGTCGCAATCGTTGCTGCTTCACGCGCCGCAGATGCAGTTGCAGCACTTCAGTCGCGCGGGATTAACGCTGCCCAGATCGGTGTCGTGCGCAATCGTCACGAAGGTGAACATGGCGATGCAGCCGCTAAGGGTGGAAAAGGCGGCGCAGTAAGCCTGCGCTAGGACTCTGGGCTAGCGGTGACTCTGGGCTAGCTGTGAATCTGGGCTAGCTGTGACTTTGGGCTAGCTGTGACTCTGGGCTGGCTGTGGCGAATGCCGACGTGAGCGTTACTGCTCTTCGTCGTCTTCCTCATCATCTTCGTCTTCGTCATCAATCCAGGCTGAGTAGTCGGGTTCGACTTCATCCTCGACCGTTGGGTGCGTTGATGTGCTCGCTGAGTGCAGCTCGGCCTGCAGCGCATCGAAGTCGGTGGAGCCACCGTTGTACTTCAGTTCGCGCGCCACTTTGGCTTGCTTTGCTTTTTGCCGGCCACGTCCCATGGCTAGCCCCCTTGATGGTAAATCGAAGGATCAGTGTCGAACCCGTTGGGTCAAGACGTGGGCGAATCGTAGTCAGAGAGCCTGACCTGTGGGAGGCGGAGGTGGGTCAAAGTCCGATTTGCGCATAAAAAGACGTCTCTTGGATAAAAGGTGACCGAAAAGTGACTTTCGATGCTGCGGTAAAGGTAAAGATTTTCTAAAGTATGCCCGTACCTAGGAGGTCTTAATGGCGGGGTTGCCAGAAGCAGAACGAATGCTGCGTCCACGAGAGGTGGCGCTTCTATTCAAGGTCGATCCAAAGACCGTCACTCGCTGGGCCAAGACTGGCCGGCTTACCCCGATTGTTCTTCCTAGTGGTCACCGTCGCTACCGCGCGGTCGACGTCGAGGCGCTCATGAGCAGCACCGCTCGCCGCGCTCGCCCAGTCGTTCAGCACCAGTGCCCTCGCTGCGCCACCGTGCTCGCATGCGACCCCTCAACAGTTCTCGCTGAGTAGCTCTCGCTACTAACCTTCGCCTAGGCAAATTGCCGCCGCACGAGACCCAGTTGGGCTTGGAACGGATGTGGGTAGATGACAAGTGCACCACGACTCAAAGTCGGACTAATCGGTGCAGGCCGCGTAGGCACAGCCCTTGCTCGGCGTCTTCAGGCCTCAGAACATCCGATTGTGATGGCCAGCGCCACTTCAGATCAGTCCGTTGCGCGTTCACAACGCTGGCTGCCAGCTACAGATTTTGCTGCCATTCCAGACGTCGTAGCCGCCGCCGAGCTTCTTCTCATTGCCATTCCGGATGATGCGCTCGCTTCCGTCGTTTCGGGAATTGCGCAGACGGTTGGGTTTCGACCCGGGCAGTTCGTCGTTCACACGAGCGGCCGCTACGGGCTTGAAGTGCTCGAGCCAGCCCTCGCTCAAGGTGCGATCGCCATTGCACTCCACCCCGCGATGACGTTCACCGGAGCTGATTCAGATTTTGATCGACTGCAGGACTGCCCTTTCGCGGTCACAACTCGACCTGAGTGGCGAGTAGCGGCGGAGGCGCTCGTGATCGAAATGGGCGGCGAGCCGATGTGGCTTGAAGACGAACACCGCGCCGCGTATCACGCTGCATTGAGTCATGCTTCTAACCATCTCAACACTGTCATCTCACAGTCGACTGAATTGTTGAGGCATATCGGCGTTGAAAACGCTGGCTCGTTTATTGCGCCGCTCGTTCATGCCTCGCTTGAGAACGCGCTCGCTCTGGGTGCGGCTGGACTAACGGGTCCAGTGAGTCGCGGCGATGTTGAAACTGTTGAACAACATCTCGTCGCGCTGGAGGGCCATGGAATGCTCGCCACCTATAAAGCGCTCGCACTCGCGACAGTTGATTCTGCACTGTCGACTAAGAAGATCAGCGCTGACGTGGCTGCGAAAATGCGCGAGGCGCTGAAATGACGCGCGTTGTGACGACCGTCGCCGAACTCAAGGCGCTCTCCCACGAGTCCACTCGTGGTGCAGTGTTGACGATGGGCGCGCTTCATCAGGGTCACGCGCAACTTATGCGTCGCACTCGCGAACTTATCGGCGCGGATGGGCTACTTGTCGTCTCTGTGTTTGTGAACCCAACGCAGTTCAACGATCCAAACGATTTAGCGAAATATCCACGCACTCTCGAGGCCGATGTGGCGCTGTGTGAATCCGTCGGCGTCGACGTGGTGTTCGCGCCGACTGTCGACGAGATGTATCCGGCTGGAGTTGAGCTGCCGAAGTTCTTCGCTGGTGCGGTTGGTGAGATTCTCGAGGGCGCGAGTCGGCCGGGCCACTTTGATGCCGTCGCAACCGTTGTGCATCGGCTTCTCAGCCTTACTGATGCAGACGTGACGTGTTTCGGCGAGAAGGATTATCAACAACTCGCAGTCGTGCGCGCGATGGTCGAACAGTCGGGTCTCGAAGTTCAGGTCGTTGGCGTTCCGACCGTTCGCGATAGCGATGGGTTGGCGCTGTCGAGTCGCAATGTGCGGCTCACCGCTGAAGAACGAAGTATCGCCACGTTGATTCCGCAGGCACTGTTTGAGTTAGCGCGTGTGGCTGAGTCGACCGGCGATATTGAGGCCGCCATTGCTGCAGGTAAGGCGATCCTGGCTAGATCTGAATCCATTGAGCTGGACTACCTCGTCGTCACGAGTGTCGACCTCGCACCAGCTCCGGCAACAGGACCAGCGCGTGCACTCGTCGCGGTGAAACTTGGTGATGTGCGCTTGATTGACAATGTGCCAGTGAATATTGGAGCGGCGCTGATCAGCATTGAAGCCACGGGAGACACACTGTGACTCAGCGAATCATCCCGCAGTTGCGCGCGCCCGAACCTGGTTGGTTCTCCCGCGCCGATGTGGTGATTGTGGGCAGCGGTGTCGCTGGCCTCACCGCCGCGATCCAGGCTCGCCAGTCTGGCTACAGCGTCATGATCGTGACCAAGTCACACGTCAACGACGGCTCAACTCGATGGGCGCAGGGCGGCATCGCGGCGGCGCTCGATCCAGATGATTCGCCGGCTGCGCACTGGAAAGACACGGTGGTCGCTGGAGCTGGTCTGTGCGATCCGGATGCAGTGCGGGTGCTTGTGTCTGAAGGTCCAGACGCGATTCGGCGGTTGATTGCGCGAGGTGCGCAGTTCGATCGCACAGACGAAGGCGAAATCGCATTGACTCGCGAAGGCGGACATCATCGCGATCGTATCGCGCATGCGGGCGGTGACGCGACGGGTGCTGAGATTTCGCGAGCACTCGTCAACGCTGTCGCTAACGATCCCGGCATTGAGCTGATTGAGCATGCGTTGGTGCTGGACCTGTTACAAGATGAGTCTGGCGCTGCGCAGGGAATTAGCTTGCACGTGATGGGCGAAGGCCAGCGCGATGGTGTCGGCGCTGTGCTCGCGCCAGCGGTTGTGCTCGCGACCGGCGGCATCGGCCAGGTGTTTTCACAATCGACCAACCCAAAGGTTGCCACAGGGGACGGCATTGCATTGGCGCTTCGCGCTGGCGCCGTCGTCGCTGACGTTGAGTTCGTTCAATTCCATCCGACTGTTCTTTATGTTGGGCCAGATGCAAAAGGCCAGCAGCCGCTGATCAGCGAAGCTGTCCGTGGTGAAGGCGCGGTGCTTGTCGATGCAGACGGCGCACGCATCATGGAAGGCGTGCATCCGCTAGCAGACCTTGCACCACGCGACGTCGTGGCCAAGGCGATCATGCGACACATGCTCGAAGCTGACGCGCCGCATGTATGGCTCGACGCTCGCTCAATCGGCGAAGAATGGCCGACGAGATTCCCATCTATTTGGGCCAGCCTTGAGGAGCACGGAATCGATCCGCGCACTCAGCTGATTCCAGTCGCGCCTGCACAGCATTACCACTCAGGTGGCATCCGTACCGATCTCTACGGTCGCACATCGATCTCTGGACTGTTCGCGTGTGGCGAAGTTGCGTGTACCGGCGTGCACGGGGCTAACCGATTAGCGAGCAACTCATTGCTCGAAGGATTGGTTTTTGCTGAACGCATCGGCGCTGTTCTCGCCGCAGGATTGCCAGAGCGTCGGCCATTCATTTCGCGCGGTGCGACTGCGCATGTACTCGACGACGAACTGCGCATGATGCTGCAGTACGCCATGACTGAAGGCGTTGGCGTTCTGCGCAGTAGCGACTCAATGAAGCGCACATTGCGCGTCCTCGAACCGATGGCTAACTCCGATATAGACATCACTGCGTGTACTGAGACGTGGGAGATGGCCAACCTGCATACGGTGGCGACGGTGCTCGCAACGGCCGCGCTCACGCGCGAAGAGACTCGCGGATCACATTGGCGCGAAGACTTCCCTGAGCCACGCACTGAATGGCTTAAGCGGGTTTGTTTGAAAGCAGATCGCGATGGAGTGATCTCCACAAGTTTTGAGACGGTTCCACAAGTACCCAACATGAAAGAAGTGCTCTGATGGCGAAACTCCCACACTGGTTGCCCGTGATTGTGAGCACTGACCATGCGTTGCGAATTCGTCGCGTTGGTCTCGATGTGGATGAAGTCACGAGTCTCATCACGCTTGCGATCGCCGAGGATCTTGATGGTGGCGTCGACGTCACGACGGTTTCCACGGTGCCGCACAACCAGCGCTCGACGATGGAGCTCACCGCGCGCAAGCCAGGCATCGTTAGTGGTGCGATTGTTGCGGCAGCCGTGATTGACCTCGTGTCACAGCATCTGGCTGAAGTGGAGGTGCTCATTCCAGACGGTGTGCCGGTCGCGGCAGGCGATGTCATTGTGCGCGCGACGGGTTCGACGTTGTCGCTGCTCACCGCCGAGCGCACGGCATTGAATTTCTTGTGCCATCTCTCCGGCATCGCCACGGCGACGCAGGAGTGGGTGAAGCGGCTTGAGGGGACGAACGCTCACGTTCGCGATACCCGCAAGACGACGCCTGGCATGCGCAAGATGGAGAAGTACGCGGTGACGTGCGGCGGCGGACTTAATCACCGAATGTCACTGTCCGATGCAGCGCTGATTAAGGACAATCACATCGTCGCTGCTGGTGGTGTTGTCGAAGCGTTCGCAGCGGTGCGTCGCAAGTTCCCAGACCTTGCCGTCGAAGTCGAAGTCGACTCGATGGATCAGCTCAAAGAAGTTGTTGTGGCAGGTGCCGACCTCGTTTTGCTGGACAACTTCACTGTAGATCAGGTGCGTGAAGCTGTTGAGTGGAACGCTGGCCGCGCCAAGCTTGAGGCCAGCGGCGGCATCACTCTCGACTCGGCTCGTGCATATGCCGAGACAGGTGTGGACTACATCGCGGTGGGCGCGCTGACTCACTCATCGCCGATTTTGGATATCGGCGCTGATCTTTATGACGCGGTTAATCCCGTCCCAACCGATGAGTCAGGAGTCTGACCATGCTGCTCACCATCGACGTCGGTAACACCAACACGGTCCTGGGTTTGTTCGAAGGCGAGCGACTCCATAAGTCGTGGCGAATAGCGACCGACTCGCGCACACCTGCCGACGAACTCGCGTTGAAGTTTCAAGGCCTACTCCGCGACGAACTGATTACTGGCGTTGCGCTGTGCTCGACTGTCCCTGCAGTGCTTCGCGAAATGCGCACGATGCTCGATCGCTACTACGCCGACATCAAGCGCGTCGTCGTTGAGCCTGGCACGAAGACTGGCGTGCCGATCCTTACCGACAACCCGAAGGAAGTCGGCGCTGATCGCATTGTCAACACGCTCGCGGCATTCCACGAGTACGGCGGCCCTGCCATCGTCGTCGATTTCGGTACGTCGACCAACCTTGATGTGGTGTCGTCCAAAGGCGAATTCTTGGGCGGAGCGCTTGCGCCAGGTGTGGAGATTTCGATTGAGGCACTTGCCTCGCGAGCCGCGCAGCTGCGCAAGGTTGAAATCACAAAGCCCAAGCACGTGATCGGCAAAAACACTGTGGAGGCGCTGCAATCAGGTGCGATTTATGGCTTCGCTGGTCAGGTCGATGGACTGGTGAACCGCATCAAGGCCGAGCTCGGTGAGCCAATCAGTGCCGTCATCGCGACGGGTGGATTGGCAGGCATCGTGGTGCCAGAATCGAGCACGATTACGCATCACGATCCCAATCTCACGCTCACGGGTCTGCGCCTCGTATTCGAGCGCAATCAGTAGGCTGCGCCGCTGTGACTGAACAGAGCCCTGAACTCGAAGTAGACGACCTGCCCGAACAGATGCAGGTACGTCGCTCTAAGCGTGAGCGCTTGCTCGGCGAAGGCATCGAGCCATACCCAGTGACTTTCGCTCGCACCGCCACAATCGGCGAAGTGCGGGCTCAGTTCCCCGATTTGGCAGTCGATACGGCCTCCGGCGTGACTCACGCCATCTCTGGTCGCGTCATCTTTGTTCGTAATACCGGCAAGCTCTGCTTCGCTTCGCTGCGCGATGGCGATGGCACCGAAATCCAGGCGATGTTGAGCCTCGACAGGGTTGGCGAAGACGGCCTTGCGCAGTGGAAGTCGATCGTCGACATCGGTGACTTCGTTGGCGTCAGCGGTGAAGTGATTTCGTCTCGTCGCGGTGAGCTGTCGATTTTGGCGGACTCGTGGACGATGGTGTCTAAGGCGTTGCGCCCGCTGCCGGTCGCGCACAAGCCGCTCAGCGAAGAGACTCGCGTTCGTCAGCGTTACGTCGATTTGATCATGCGTCCCGAGGCGCGTGCTATGGCGCGTATGCGTCCGCTCGCCCTCAACTCTCTTCGCGCGACGTTTGCAGAACAGGATTACGTCGAGGTCGAAACCCCGATGTTGCAGACGCTGCATGGTGGTGCAGCTGCTCGCCCGTTTTCGACGCACTCAAACGCTTTCGACATTCAGCTCTTCTTGCGTATCGCACCAGAGCTCTTCTTGAAGCGCTGCGTGGTCGGCGGCCTTGAGCGAGTTTTCGAAATCAATCGCAACTTCCGCAACGAAGGTGCCGACTCGACTCACTCACCTGAGTTTGCGATGCTTGAGTTCTACCAGTCATACGCCGACTACGACGACATGGCTGAGTTCACCAAGAAGCTCATTCAGAATGCGGCGCTCGCAGTGCATGGCACGTTGCAGGTTCGGCACTTTGATGGCTCGGTCCATGACCTCGGTGGCGAATGGCGCTCAGTGTCGATGTTCCCGGCCGTCTCTGAAGCGGTCGGCGAAGAGATCACTCCTGAGACGCCGATCGAGCGTTTGGTTGAGCTCGCGAAGGCTGCAGGTATCAAGCCTGAAAAGACGTGGGTTCACGGCAAGTTTGTGGAAGAGCTTTTCGAGCATCACGTCAGTGACACTTTTGATGGCCCGACTTTTGTTCGCGACTTCCCAGTCGACACCTCGCCGCTGGTGCGCGACCACCGCACTCAGTCTGGCGTCGTGGAGAAGTGGGACCTCTACGTCGATGGCTTTGAGCTCGCGACCGGCTACTCAGAGCTTGTCGATCCTGTGATTCAGCGCGAGCGACTCGTAGCACAGTCGGCGTTGGCCGCTCGCGGCGATGCCGAAGCAATGCGTTTGGATGAAGACTTCTTGCGTGCGCTTGAGCATGGTGCGCCTCCGATGGGCGGCGTCGGCATGGGCGTCGATCGCTTGCTGATGGCATTGACTGGTCTCGGTATTCGCGAGACGATTTTGTTCCCATTGGTTAAGCCAGAACGTCACTAGTCATGCCTGTTGCCGCTGAAATTACGTTGCCGAACGGCATCGTGGTTCGTCCTGCGCGCACATCTGATGTCCGCGGCATTCGCGCTCTTGTCGACACGTATGCAGTCGAGCGCAGGCTTTTGTCCAAGGCGACCGTGACGCTGTTCGAGCATGTGCAGGAGTTCTTGGTCGCTGTCCAAAACGACAAGGTCGTTGGTTGCGGTGCGCTTCACGTGATGTGGGAAGACCTCGCCGAGATTCGTACTCTCGCTGTTGCTCCTGAAGCTCGACATACTGGTCTGGGCGGCATCATCTTGGAGCTTTTGGTCGATCGGGGCCGAGCGCTCGGAATTAACCGACTGTTTTGTTTGACCTTTGAAACTGAGTTCTTTGCACGCCACGGTTTTCAGGCAATTGATGGTGCGCCGGTTGATGTGGCCGTCTATGAGCAGTTGCTTGAGTCATATGACGAAGGCGTGGCCGAAATGCTTGGCCTTGAGCGAGTGAAGCCCAACACCTTGGGCAATACCCGCATGCTCCGCCTTCTCTAATTGCGGTACGTGCCCAGGTCGCAACTGGTACGTGGGCAAGTCGTAACTGGTACGTGGGCGGGCTGCTGCTAAGCACTGCGAAATTGTTCAGACAAAATCAGCTCGGATTTGAGAGCTAAATGCCGTACGCACGTACCACTTAGTGCTTGTGCACGTACCACTTAGTGCTTGTGCACGTACCGCAAGGGGATCAACCGGTGTTGCGCAGGCCCGTCGCGATGCCGTTGATTGTCAACGACAAAGCACGCTGAATGTCCGAGTCAACCTCAACGCCATCGGCGCGCAGTGCGCGCACTCGCTGAAGCAGCGAAACCTGCAAGAACTGCAAAGGCAAAAGATAGAAGTCGCGGACCTGCAACGTGCTCGCAAGGATCTCGTTTTCTTCAAGCAACGAAGCGCTGCCCGTGACCAACAAGATCTCGCGAATCGTGCGCTGATGCTCTTCGACAATTGTGTTGAAAATCGGATGTAGCTCAGTCGGCACAAGATGTTCGACGTAATGCCGCGCGACAGTGAGGTCGGTCTTAGCCAACGTCATCTCGACGTTAGACAAGAAGTTGCGGAAGAAGTGCCAATCGCCGTACATGCGCTTAAGTGTCTCGGTGTGACCGGCTTCGCGAGCAGCCTCGAGAGCCGTACCGACGCCGTACCAGCCCGGCACGATCTGGCGCGACTGAGTCCAGCCGAATACCCAAGGAATCGCACGCAAACCATCAATGCCGGCGTTGGTGTCTGGGCGACGTGCAGGGCGTGAGCCCATGTGAACGTCAGCGAGTTCTTCGACAGGGGTCGAGAGTGCGAAGTAGCGAGGCAGGTCTGGGTTGTTGACGAGCGCCCGGTACTTAGCGAACGCCGCATCGGAGGCCATGTCCATGACGCTGTCCCATTCGCGCAGTTCTTCAGCGAATACGCGGGAGGACTGGTGCAAGAACGTGGACTCCAAGACCGCAGCCAGCGTCTGACGCAAGTTCGCACGTGCGAGCGACGGCAGCAGGTACTTGTCAGAGATGACTTCGCCCTGTTCAGTGATCTTGATTTCGCCGTCGAGCACACCCCACGGCTGAGCCATGATGGCTTCGTAAGTTGGGCCACCACCGCGGCCGACGGTGCCACCGCGGCCGTGGAACAAGCGCAACTGCACGCCGTGGTGAGCAGCAACGTCGCGAAGCAAACGCTGCGCCAAGTGAATTTCCCACTGCGACGTCGTGATGCCCGCGTCCTTGTTCGAGTCGGAGTAGCCGAGCATGACTTCTTGCTCGTCGCCGCGAAGACGCACGAGCTGGCGGTACGTCGGATTCGACAGGAGCTGATCAAGAATTTCAGCGGCGCGACGAAGTTCGTCGACAGTCTCGAGAAGCGGTGCAAAACCAACTCGAGCAAAGCCAGCATCAATGTCGAGCAAACCTGCCGAGCGCGCGAGCACGGCTGCCGCGAGAACATCTTCAGGACCCTTGGTCATCGAAATGATGTAAGTCTCGATCACATCCATGCCGAAGCGATCTTGAGCATCGCGAATCGCAGAGAAAGCGCCGAAGGTGTTGCGCGCAGAGTCATCAAAGTTCTCTTCGCGGAATGCGCGAGCTGCCGGCGCACCGAGTGCTTCGGCCAGCATCGTGAAGCGGGCGTCGCGATCTGACTTGGTGTACGTGCCAGCGACACCGCCATCAAAAATCTGCGCGATTGCGTGGTGATGCTTCTCTGAATGCTCGCGCACATCGAGAGTGGCGAGGCGCAAACCAGTCGCACGGACAACGCGCAAGAAGCGATCAAAGATTGCTTCCGCAACAGAATCACGCTTGCCCAGGCGGTCGAGAGATTCTGCGACGAGCATTAAGTCGGCAAGAAGTTCGTCGTTACCGATGTAGTCATGACCGACCACATGCGAGGCGCGAGTCGTCAGACGATTGCGAGTATTGACGAGCTTCTGGCGCACGCAGGTCAGCTTCAGACGCCAAGGTTCTTCAGCGTTGATGCGCAAGTAGCGGCGGTCGAGTTCTGGCAGCGCAGCTAGATCATCCTCAATCGACCGCCACAAAATTGCATCGCGCTCGACATTAAGAATGCGCTCGCTAATCGAGAGGTCTTCGACCACACGGTCGAGATGCACAAGCAGATTGCGAATTGCATGGTCGCGCTGAAGCGCCAACACACGCAGTGTTACTTCCGGCGTCACGAACGGATTGCCGTCGCGATCGCCACCAATCCAAGTGCCGAAAGTCAACGGCGTTGCATCGATCGGGAGCTCGCCGCCGATTTCTTCAATCACGTGCTCGAGTTCGTCCAGCAGCGAAGCCAAAGGACCCTGAGCCAACTCATCGAGGAAGTACAAAGCGTTACGCGCCTCGTCCATGACCTCTGGGCGACTCAGACGAAGTTCGTCTGTCTGCCAGAGCATCGCCACAGATTCCTTCAGTCGGCGATTGCGGTGCGTGTCATCAGGCTGCGCGAGAAGGTCGGCAATGCGACGAATCTTGAGTAGGACCGAGCGGCGGGCCGCCTCAGTCGGATGCGCAGTGAACACTGGGCGGGCGTTGATTCGGCTCAAACCGAGCGTCACTTCACGACCAGGAATGCCGGCGGTCGAAATCCGGTGGGCAGCTCGGACGAGCGCTCCGCCAGTGGCGCGACGGTCGTCTGCGAGGTCCTTGGCGCGGAAAACCTGCTCTGCCACGTTGGCCAGGTTGAAGTAGGTGCTGAAGGCGCGGGCGAGGCGGATCGCGTCGCCCAACTCGAGCTCGTCGAGGGTGCGGGCGGCGGCTTCTGGCTCCTCACGGACCATCTGGCGCACGAGCTCGACCCGGTCGAGCAGGTCCTGACCCTCGACCTCAGCCAGGGTTTGGCCCAGAATCACGCCGAGCCGACGGATTTCAGCACGAAGCTCCGCGTCGGCGCGGTTGGTGGCCAATGGCATCCCGTTCATGGGGCCAAGGGTAGGCGAGCCACGTTTCAGGCATGTTGCCGTCTCGAACTACGAACAGTCTGTGCCCAATGCGGGAACAAAACCCTGCACCAGGCAGTTTTACTAATTCAGCTAGCGGATGCCTTGCGTCAGGTTGACTCAATAGGCTGACCCGTGAAAGGTAGGCGAAATGTTTGAGAGGTTTACCGACCGCGCTCGTCGCGTCGTCGTGCTCGCCCAAGAAGAGGCGCGCATGCTCAACCACAATTACATCGGCACCGAGCACATCCTGCTGGGTCTGATTCACGAGGGCGAAGGCGTTGCCGCCAAGGCTCTCGAAGCCATGGGCATTTCGCTCGACGCTGTGCGTGCACAGGTTGAAGAGACGATCGGCCAGGGCCAGACGGCACCAAGCGGCCACATTCCTTTCACCCCTCGCGCCAAGAAGGTGCTCGAGTTGTCACTGCGCGAAGCGCTGCAGCTCGGCCACAACTACATCGGCACTGAGCACATCTTGTTGGGCTTGATTCGCGAAGGCGAAGGCGTTGCTGCCAAGGTGCTTGAAAAGCTCGGCGCAGATCTCAACCGCGTGCGCCAGCAAGTCATTCAGTTGCTCTCTGGCTACCAAGGCAAAGAGCCGGCTCAGCAGCAGACTGAAGGCACGCCTTCGACCTCACTCGTTCTCGATCAGTTTGGCCGCAACCTGACTCAGGCTGCACGCGAAATGAAGCTCGATCCAGTCATCGGCCGCAAGAACGAAATCGAGCGCGTCATGCAGGTGCTCTCGCGCCGTACCAAGAACAATCCTGTTCTCGTTGGTGAGCCAGGCGTCGGCAAGTCAGCCTGTGTCGAAGGTCTCGCGCAGATGATCGTTCATGGCGATGTGCCAGAAACGCTTAAGGACAAGCAGATCTACTCGCTCGATCTCGGCGCGCTGGTCGCTGGTTCGCGCTACCGCGGCGATTTCGAAGAGCGCCTCAAGAAAGTTCTCAAGGAAATCCGCACTCGCGGAGACATCATTCTTTTCATTGACGAAATCCACACTCTCGTTGGCGCTGGTGCTGCTGAAGGCGCAATCGATGCTGCATCGATCCTCAAGCCAATGCTCGCTCGCGGCGAATTGCAGACCATCGGTGCGACGACTCTCGATGAGTACCGCAAGTACATCGAGAAGGACGCTGCACTCGAGCGCCGCTTCCAGCCGATTCAGGTTCAGGAACCTTCAGTAGCTCACACCATCGAAATCCTCAAGGGTCTGCGCGATCGCTACGAACAGCACCACCGCGTCACCATCACTGATGGTGCGCTCGTTGCTGCCGCATCACTGGCTGATCGCTACATCAACGATCGTCACTTGCCAGACAAGGCAATCGACCTGATCGATGAGGCCGGCGCGCGCTTGCGCATTCGCCGCATGACTGCACCTCCTGAGCTGCGTGCTTTCGATGAGCAGATTGCTGCGACTCGCAAAGACAAGGAGTCTGCGATTGATGCGCAGGACTTCGAAAAGGCCGCATCACTTCGCGACCAAGAGAAGCAGCTCATTGCCGCCAAGGCCACGAAAGAAAAAGAGTGGAAGGCAGGCGACCTCGATGTCGTCGCCGAAGTTGGCGAAAATCTGATTGCTGAAGTTCTCGCTGTCGCGACTGGTATTCCAGTCGTCCAGATTTCTGAAGAAGAATCACAGCGTCTGCTCAAGATGGAAGACGAGCTCCACAAGCGCGTCATCGGTCAGCAGCAGGCGATCAAGGCTCTCTCGCAGGCAATCCGTCGTACCCGCGCTGGCCTCAAGGATCCAAAGCGTCCTGGTGGTTCGTTCATCTTCGCTGGCCCTTCGGGCGTCGGCAAGACCGAGCTCTCCAAGACTCTTGCTGAGTTCTTGTTCGGCGACGAAGACGCATTGATCACTCTTGATATGTCTGAGTACGCCGAGAAGCACACGGTCTCGCGTTTGTTCGGTTCGCCTCCCGGCTACGTCGGCTACGAAGAAGGCGGCCAGCTCACTGAAAAGGTGCGCCGCAAGCCGTTCTCAGTCGTGCTGTTCGACGAAATCGAAAAGGCTCACCCGGACATCTTCAATTCGCTGTTGCAGATTCTCGAAGAAGGTCGTCTCACTGACGCCCAAGGTCGCATGGTCGATTTCAAGAACACCGTCATCATCATGACGACGAACTTGGGTACGCGCGATATCTCGAAGGGTCTCAACCTCGGCTTCGCTGCTGCAGGTGACCTGAAGAGCGCTTACGAAACCATGCGCGCCAAGGTCAACGATGAACTCAAGACGCACTTCCGTCCTGAATTCCTCAACCGCATCGATGACATCGTTGTGTTCCATCAGCTGTCTCAGGACGAAATTATCGAGATCGTGGACCTCATGGTCTCCAAGCTGGACGAGCGTCTTCGCGACAAAGACATGGGCATCGAGCTCACCGTCAACGCTAAGCGGGCACTCGCTGAACGCGGCTACGACCCAGTGCTCGGCGCGCGTCCGTTGCGACGCACGATTCAGCGTGAACTCGAAGACGTTTTGTCAGAGAAGATGCTGTTTGGCGAACTCAAGGCCGGCGAAATCATCGTTGTTGACGTCGAGGGCGAAGGAAAAGAAGCAGTCTTCACTTTCCGCGGTGCGCCTAAGGGTGACTTCGCAATTCTTGAAGGCGAAGCGCCGGTCGCTTAAGTCTCAGTACAACAAAACGTGCGCAGCTCCCCAGTGGACCTGCGCACGTTTTGATTTGGGCTGATTATTAGGTGAAGGTGATCACGGCCGCCGCAGACTTGGCGTTGCCGTTTCGCGCGAACACCAGGTATTCACCCGCTGGAACGTGCGAACCTTGGCGATCACACTGAGTCGGGTTGGACGTGCCGTTCCACTCAATTCGAATGCGGTATTCGCTGCCAGGCACCATTGAGACGAGAGCCTTGTCGTTAGTGATCGGGCAGCGATCGCTCGACCAGACTTCTTTTGAGGCAGAGTTCTGAACGTAGATCTCGTTCGATGCCGCTCCCACATCGCGTCGACATGTGCGCGGGCCGGTGTTCTTGATCGTCGCCTTAATGATCACCGATTCGTCGACTGTGAACTGCGGGCCGCCAGAGATTTCGATGGACACCGCGATGTTTGCAAGATCGCACGCTTCAATCTTGGTGCTCTCGGTCGGGTCAGTCGTTGGATCGGCCGTCGGTTCCTGCGTCGTCGGGTCGGAGGTCGTTTGAGACTGGGTCTGCTGTGGCGAGGCCTCGGCAGGTGGCGCAATGAGATTGCCGACGAGACCCAGGACACCCATGAAAAGTTGGTACAGCAAGACGGCTACG
>JBDLPZ010000006.1:0-2837 GCA_039800825.1 Actinomycetota bacterium | reverse complement strand
TTTTGGGGAGCCATGGAATGTCCGCTCGCAGTTATCCAGCGATGCTGGCCGACATTGCGTCAGGTCTACTAGACCCCGGCAGCTTCATTACGCGCGTCATTGATCTCGATGCCGCACCAGCGGCGCTCGCCGAGATGAGTGCGCGCACCGAACCCGGTGTCACCATCATCCGCCCTTAGCTCTGTCTCGCTAGAGTGGTAGCAAGCCAAAGGAATCACGCGTGACTCAGTCAGCACCATCGAACGACCGCCAGCCAGAAGTGCGCTGGCCAGTCAGTGTTGTCTTGGCGAGCACGATTGTTTTGCACCTGGTTTTACCCGAGCGCTACATCATCGGTGGTCACTTTGCTGGTCCCGCACTTGAACTCGCGCTATTGCTTTGGCTGACAGCACTCAACCCCAACTACATCAATCGCCACACGCCGCAGTTGCGTCGACTCGCACTCGCGGTCGCAGTGGCGTTTTCGCTCATCAATGTGTACAGCGTTTTGAGGCTCGTAACTGAGCTTGCTGTCGGCGCATGGACTAGTGGTGCACCAGCACTCTTGTTGACGGGTGGCGCGATCTGGTTGTCCAACGTCATCGTCACAGCGCTGTGGTACTGGGAGCACGACCGAGGCGGCCCTGCTGCACGACATACTGGTAGCGACGCGCACCCATCGTTCTTGTTCCCGCAGATGGCCAGCCCTGAATTCGCACCGAGCAACTGGCGCCCTACGTTCTTTGATTACTTGTACCTGTCGTTTACAAATGCGTCTGCGTTCAGCCCGACCGATGTGCTTCCGTTGAAACGTTGGGCAAAGATGTTGATGATGGCGCAGTCGGCTCTTTCGCTGATGACGCTTGCAATGGTCATCGCTCGCGCAATCAATACGTTGTAACCCGTTCCTATACTCGCCGCATGAAGAATCTGCGGCTTGCATACATGCGCTGTGTGCGCGGCGGCTCGCAGATTGGCGTGGTGGTTTTCTTCATAGCTTTGATGCAGCTGGCGCAATTTCTTTCCGTCGCTTTTCTGCCAGTGATGCAGTCGCAGCTAGTCGAACAAAGCATTACCAACCTCAGTGCGCGCGACCGCTGGATCACTGTCACTCTCGGGGATGCGTCGCAGCTCGGACGGCCAGACAAGAGTGCACTCGCAGTCGCTGCGCTTCAGGGGCTCACTGATGCTGAACCGCTTCACTACCTGGCATACCGACCTGTATCCGACAAGGCGTCGGGTCGGTTTCAGTTGGTCGCCGTCACGAACCTGGCGTCTCAAGTGCGACTGCTATCTGGTCGGCTTCCACATTCGTGTACCTCAGAGATGTGCGAAGTTGTCGCACTGAATACCGCAGACCTCACCAAGACCCCACCTAATCTGGTGATTACCGGAACGGCAGAGCTGTCTTCTGAGACGCCGATGCGCGCTGCTCTCGACGTGAGTTCGCCCGTGCTGTTGGCTGACAACATCGGCGTGATAGCTGGACTTCCAAGTTTTGCCGGCTTCCCAGCGACAGAGTCATGGGCTACGCCACTGACGTACGACGCGGTGTACGCCGTCGGACTCGAGCGGTTCATTGAGAAGATCAACACGACTACCAACGACCTAGCTATTACGTCGGGTCGCTTACAGCTGGTGACGCCACTGACTGAGCTGGATGCCATCAGCGCCCAGATGGATGTACTGCGTCAGAGACTTGATTCACTCGGCCTGTGCGTTTCTCTAATCGGAACTGCAGCCGTGCTCCTGCTGGCGGGATCTGGCAGAGCGCGGCACGAATCGTTCTTGAAGTCGGCCAAGCGCCTTCAATCACAGGCATTCACCGCGCGCACCATCACCGTCGCTATGGCGCTGATATTCGTTGGGGCCGGCACTGCGATTGGACTCGGCATCGGCGGTTTGGTTGTTCTACTCGCGGGCGCTGGCATCGGCGTTGCGTGGACGGGTATGACTATGACCGGGGCAATCACCGTGACGAGCACTCTGGCGATTGTCGGTGGGCTGAGTAGTTCGGCCCGAGTGCGGCGAACGCTGGTCGTGGGCATCGCTGCCATCTGGATCGGCGTGGCTTTCGCCGTCCAGTCGGATCCGACGCTCGCAGCGATCGCCATCGGCGCAGCTCTGTTGAGCCTGACCATCGCTCGGGCGACGGGTGCGGCCTATCGCGACCTATTTCTTCGGAGTGCGCGGCACGCGAGCCGGCGCTGGATTGCTGCCACGACGTTGAGCGCTGCGTTCATGACCTCCGCGCTGCTCTCTGGTTCAGTCTTCTTCAGCACTCTCGAAGCCGGTGCACTCGACTCAGCAGTGTTCCTGAGTCCGACCGAATCGCGTCTCAAACTTGGCGGCGAAGCCACCGTTATGGAACTCAACACTCTCGACGATTACCGACGACTCAGCGGAACCGATGACGTCTTCGCGGTTCGCAAGATTGCTGCGACCCTGAAGTCTGGAACGCTCACATCATCACCGGCTCAACTCGTCGGTGTCGATGCGCACGTGTGGGAAGTCGTACCCGATCTCTCGCATCAGACCGGCACTGATCTTCGAAAGAGCGGCGAGCTGTTGCCGACCCCTTCTGGTCTGCTCGGAATCAACGTAACTGGTGGAAGCGCCCTCAGCGCAGAAGTCAGCGGGCTAAGTTCGAATACCTACCTCAGCGCGTGGGTGCTCAATGCACGCGACGAGACTGTTCTTCTGAAACTGGCGGCAGCCGGTTCGCGCTTTAGTGCGATGCTTCCTGCAGATGCCGAGTCTGTACTTGGCTTTGAGATCACCGAACTCCCTGACTACAAAGATCGACGTGAACATGCGGTTGGTGAAGGCATCAACGGACTACCCGTACCGACGGGCCA
>JBDLPZ010000005.1:0-8629 GCA_039800825.1 Actinomycetota bacterium | reverse complement strand
TCAGTCTTGGCAAGAGCTGTCACGGTGAGCCCTACGAACAGACTGATGAGCAGCATGCAGAGGGTCGCTAGCCACAACCACTTGCGAGGATCGAATCCGTTGCCGCTATTCCAATATGCGGTTGAGTCCACGCCAGCCCGTACAAGCTCTAGATTGAATCGGAACGTGGACTGTTCCATGACGTCAATCGTCGCGTTCGCAGGCATCACAACGACGAGCACCATGTCATCAAAGTGCGACGTAGAGAGCCGAATCGCATCCGTCGTCGCAGCCGCAAAGCTCGGATGCGCCACAAGAGCTTCAGGGCTCAGGATGATTGCGGCCGGCCGAAGAGGGGCGCGGAAGTACACAGCCGCAATCTTGAACTTCTGATTGCCAACCGTCAGATCGACTGCCGAACCCGCATCGCTCATGATCGGCATGCTCAATGAGATCGCCTTGCCAGATTGAAGCACTGAAATCATCTGTTCGACACCGATGAAGTCACCAAACAGGGCGCGAAGTTGAGTGGCGTCGTTGACCATCATGATGTTTGACTGGGTGAGAGCACTGCTGCTCACCGACTCTCCACAGAGATCTCGACTTCGACTAGATGTTTTGCCACATTGGATCCGCAGAACTTCGTCTGGTGAATCCGCTTGTGGAGTGCCATAAAGCGCTGCCACGCCGATTGCGCTCGAGCCAGGCATCGCTTCTTCGGCCGCATGCAAAGCGTCGCCAAGCGCGGCGCTCGAATGACGTACGACCTGACCTTCTGGGCTGTATTCGCTATACAGATACGAAGCGATGGCAACGCTAGACATTGCGTCGTTGGTTTCGCTGTAACCCGGCGTGGCGTTCACGAACGCGACGCCAACGGCCAGGCTGATTGCGGCGGCTGCCGCTACTGCGCTCGCCGCTGCTGACGTACGAAGTCGGTGCCTCGCCGCATCTCGTGCAGCGAGTCGGAACGCGACTGGCGCGTGTTTCGCAAGTACGCCGACAAGCGCGACTGCCGCTGGAAGCAGCAACACATATCCGAGTTCAGCAATTAGTACACACAACAGCAGCCACGCTTCAGCGCCTGGGAATGGACCTCGACGAGTTATCTCGCTACCCACAGCGAGAATTCCGACACTGCCGCCGACCACGAGTATTAGGCCAGTCAGTGGCACGCGAGTGCTGAACTTGCGCTGTGGCACGCGACCCTGCAGCGTCGCCAGAACGTTGGCCCTTCCGGCAGAGACCGCCGGAATCAACGCCGCGGTCACTGCGGCTGCTACCCCGATCAGTGCGACGATGACGAGTGACCCAGGCAGAGGCGGCAGCGTCACATGTCCGCCCATGAACGATGTCACGAGGTATGTTGGCGCCAGAATCGCGGCGGCCCAAAGGATGACCCAGCTCGCTAAGACGCCGATGGTGGCACCTACAACTCCGAGGAAGACACCGGATGCGAGCATTGTGCGGCGAAGCGCGGCGGCTGAAGCTCCATTAGAGGAGAGCAGTCCAAGATCGTGCTGGCGCTTGCGGAGTTGGATCGCAAAAGATGGACCGGCGACCAGACTCACTTGGAGAATTACCAGAAGTGCCACCACCGCTACGACTAACCAGTCCTCGACTCGCTGCAGATCGAGAATGGGGTCATCGCCAGGCAAGAAAAGTGGTCGCAAGCCGTAATTGCAGCGCTCCTCGTCGGTGCAGTACGCAGTCGGATCTGCCATCGCCTCTCGACTGACTACCTCGATTCCTAGAGTGTTAAGCGCTCCAATCTGGCTCGCTGGCACTGCGCCGTCGACGTACAAGCCGGGCGGTAACCAAAACTGCCGCGGTGTTGGTGCGTCCAGAACGGGGTTGATCAGAGTCACTGAGTAGCTTGACTTGCCGCTGCGCGAAACGACGCCGACGACATCGAGTTTGATGGCGGAAGTGCCTTTGCCGTAAGGGGTGACTCGGACGCTGTCGCCTACGACGACGCCAAGTTTGCTTTGGGCTTCTTGCGAGATCCCAATCTCGGAAGTCGAACGTGGAAGTCGTCCTTCGTATACGGTCCACAAGCCAGCGAGTGCTGATTCGCTCAGCGCTTGTTGTTCCACGAATGTCGCAATGCCGTTGGTGTCTGATTCCATCGCGACGTAGCTCGGTTTTGGTGTGGTTACCAGCCGCGCACCTTGAGGAAGCGCCGCTTGTATCTGCTCTTTTGTCGGAAGAGATATCTCAGTGCAATAAGTGTTGCCCGTGCCGTCGGGTACCACCGGTTGCCACACACGACCGCAGCCGGTGGAGTACAGGACGGCGCCTGCGTGGGTTCCGAGTTCCTGCCGAGCACGATTGAGCGAGTTGCTTGCGGCGGATGCAGCAGCTGTGCCTATATCGAGCCCGCTGCCGACCATGACGGGCAAAGCCACGAGAACAACAACGAGAAGCGATCGCGCTTTGTTGCGACGCGCGTCTCGACGCGCAAGTCGCACGGCGAGCCGCCAGCTATTAAGCCACGTGGCAAATGCGCTGCGTTTGATTAGGTGTTGTGACATCTCTAGCCCTCGGTCGTTTCGCCAGTTACGTCAACAATCTGTCCATCGCGCAGGTAGACGACGCGATCCGCCCAAGCTGCGTGGCGAGACTCGTGAGTGACGAGCAATCCAGCGGCGCCCTCGTCGATCTTGCTGCGAATAAGTCGAAGCACGCCTTCGCCAGTCTCAGAATCGAGAGCGCCCGTCGGTTCATCGGCGAGGATGAGTCGGCGCTCACCTGCCATGGCGCGGGCGATCGCGACACGCTGCTGCTGACCGCCCGACATCTCATCAGGGAATCGATGCGCGAGTTCGCCGAGACCAACCTCGGCTAGTGCGGCTCTGGCTGCTTCGCGAGAGGTGCTGATGCTCACGCCATCGAGTTCCATCGGCATCGCGACGTTCTCGACCGCGGTGAGAGTCGGAATGAGATTCAAGTCCTGAAACACGTAGCCGGCATGGCGACGTCGAATTGCAGCGAGCTGGGTTGGAGACAGCGTCGACAGGTTTGAGTTCTCTAGAAGAACCGAACCCGTCGTCGCGCGATCCAGTCCGCCCGCGACATTGAGAAGAGTCGACTTGCCAGAGCCGCTGGGTCCCATGACCGCGACGAGCTCACCGGGAGAAACGGTCAGGCTGAGTCCACGCAATGCGAGGACGGCAGTCGGCCCACCACCATGAATGCGGGTGACGTCTTTGAGTTCAAGAATGTGATTCATGATTCGCTACTTCGTTGTTTTGGTGGATGGGGAGGTCTTTGATTTCTTGGCGGAGATGAGGCGCGCTTCGCACATGTCGAGCCAGCGAGCTTCAGCTTCAATCGCGAAAATCTGGCGATCGAGGACCAGAGTGGTGGCGAGTTCGCCGGCCAGGTCGGCGTGGTGCTTGTCGCGAGTCAGCGTTTGCAGAATGCGCATCGCTTCAGAGCGTTGCTTGGTGAGTATGTCGATGGCATCTTTGCGACCGAGCGCGACAGCGAGTGACAGCTTGATGGCTAACTCGTCGCGCTCGGGATCTTCGCGGGGGACCGCTTCGCTGAACCAGACGCCGACCTCATACTTGCCTTTCGACGTGATTTCGTAGCGCACGCGACCCTCGTCGTCGGTGGAGTGCACCGCCACGAGATCGTCGCGTTCACAGCGAGTGAGGGTTGTGTAGACCTGCCCGATGTTGAGCGGCCAGACGCCTCCGGTGTGCTGTTCGAAGGCCGTTTTTAGCTGATAGCCGTAACTAGGACCGTCCATCAGGAGGGCTAGCAGACTCTGTTTGATTGCCATACTGGGTATGCATACTCAGTATGCGCTAAAAGTGCAAGTGTCCACAGTCAAACCGGAGTGGCGTTGAGTTCAGAATACGTTCTGAACTACGCTAAATGCATGACCGTTTCCTTGGAGCAATTCCAATCTTCAGAACTCAGCCGCAATGCGACCAAAGTCTTCTCTGCAGCCGAGCACTCGCCGGTCCTCGTCACCCGTAGAGACGGCACAGATTTGGTGTTAATGAGCGTTGCTGAGGCTGACGCGCGCAAGGCTCTCCTTGAATTTGCAGCTCAACTCATCGCCGTCACCACTGACGATCGAGGAACGCTCAGCGAACGCATGACCGACCGTTTTCCGTGGATGGCCGTGCTCTCGCCTGAAGCACAAGCTGAGTGTGCTATGGACTTGGTTCGAGCTGCTCGTGCGTCGTTTGCGACGGAGCGGCCGCATCTAGCAATCATTGAGCTAACTGCTTGGCGTGAGACGGCCCAGGCGATTGCCGATGGTCTTGGTGCAGTCGATGTTGATTGGCACGGATTCACTCAACCCGTTGAACGCCCGAACTGACTCGCGTGCGCGACAAATCTGTTCCTCGTCCGCTCAGGAAATCAGAGTACGAAATCTTTTTCGCGAGCACGCAAGCCGAAAAGGGATGGCGGGACCTAGTCGCCACTCGCAAATCTGATGCAGTCTTCGCTTGGGATTTTCTGACAGCATCTCCGGAGGCGTACACACCGCACTCATATCGACTCAAGGCGGAACTTTCGACAGTAACTCGCGATGGTGTTTCGTATGACCGGTGGCAACTAAAGCCGAGCCTCGCGGGCGGCGCACGAATCTGGTATTTCATTGTTGGAGGACGCGTGTACCTCGAAGCAGTTCACACTGCTCATCCAAATCAGACTAAATGACAAGTAGGTTTTGCTCATGATGCAAAGTGCTTTCGATTCCACTGGCGAGCAGATGCTCGGACATATGAGGTGGGCTAACGCTCAACTGCTCGGCATGCTGGCCGAGCTCCCTGACGAGGCGCTGCAGTTCACGTCGAACTTCGATGATTGGACGGTGGCGCGGATTGCACACCATCTCGTGGGCGTCTCGGGTCGTCTCCATGCGCGAGCGATTGAGAGCGCAATGCCAGTGGACCTCGATGTCCCGACGACGGCTGCGGAATTTGCAGTTCTTGCTGCCGCGTGCAATTTGAGCGACTCCGCCCTCATCGAGTTGGCGGGTCAGCCGGACCGCGAGTGCACGTTCGACTTGTTCGGAAAGACCGAAACCGCGCATCGGTCAGTGCTCCTTGCGCAGGCTGTTCACCACTCACAAGAGCACCGGGTACAGATCGCGGGAGTGCTGGCCTCGAACGGCATGAACGTCATCAATCTCGACAAGCTCAGCCTCTGGTACTTCAACAGCGTCTTGAAGTGACGAGCTGACGCTTGTCGGTCCTTACGGTCTAACGGTTAGACTCCAAGGAGTTACAGAAATGGGGCAACGGTGGGTATTGGACGCAGCATCGCGCTGGCAGTAGCGGGCACAGGTTTGGCAGCGGGAGTTGCCGCAGGCCTCGGTGGATACGACGACACAACTCGTGACGATACCGGCCAGATTGTTAACTCCGGCGATATTTCTGTCTTCAACGTGAAAGTGGGCGACTGCCTCGCGGGCACACCTGTAGGCGAAGGCGACGTGAGTGACCTAGTCGGCGTTCCTTGTTCAGAAGATCACGTGAACGAGGTTTACGCAGAGGAGCTCGTTACGGATTTGAAGGACTACGACGCGACCGCTCTCGATGATGAGGCCAATCGTTTCTGCGAAGCTGCGTTCGAGTCCTATGTTGGAATCTCATACAACGACTCAAGCTTGGAGTTCGTCTATCTCGCTCCGTCAGAAGAGTCTTGGGCCGGCGGAGACAACGAAATCACGTGCATGTTGACTGCCGCCGATCAAACGGTGCACGAATCGTTCAAGAACTCAAAGATTTAACGTAACGGCCAGGAAGGCTCGACATGACCACCAGATTCTTCGTCCAGCAGAAGATCACCGTTCTCACCAACCGCTACGAAGTGTGTGAGCCGCTCGCGTCCGGCGAGAACGGTCCCGTGATGGCGTTCGCTGAACAGGCGAAGATGAAGATTCGCGAGAAGATCACGTTCTTCCGCGACTCCACGAAGGCCGAGACTCTTTTCTCGCTTCGTGCAGAGAAAGTTCTCGACATCCACGGCAAGTACTTCGTCGAAGATGCGAGTGGCGCGCTCGTCGGCGGCTTCCGCAAGGACTTTAAGAAGAGCTTGCTTCAGAGTTCGTGGGTTTTGTTTGACTCCAACAGCAGCGACTTGTTCCGTGTCGAAGAAGAGAGCACGGCACTCGCGATTCTGCGTCGTTTCGGTGATCAGATTCCATTCGTTGGCGACTTGATCAAATTTTTCCCTTATCACTTCTCAATCATCGACGTGAAGACCGGTGAAATCGTCGGACGCTACGCGAAGGTTGCAGTCATTCGCGATCGCTACTCAATGTCGGTGAACGATGAAGCCTGGGCGAGTGTCGACTCACGCCTCATGATGGCAATGGCTGTCGCGCTCGACGCACTCCAGTCCCGCTAGCTCTTAGGGCTGGTCGCAGGTGCCCGTGTCGGATGAGAAGCCGTCCGTGCCGCCGTATTCGACAACTCGTTCGTTGGTCTTTCCGTCGAGACGCTGGACGACGGTCACCGGCTTGCAACCGACCATCTCAGGAAGCCAGATCGCAAAGTAGTTGTCCGACGTTGACGCTGTACCGACTTGGTCATCGAATGTGATCTCGATTTGGGCGTTGGCTGCCTTCCAGCCAGCTACGAACGGCACGATTCGACCGTCGACGAGCTTGATGCTGTCGGCCCACAGAACATGCTTGTGACCGTGATGTGAGCGAGTCGCGAAGAACTCGGCTTGCCAGGTGTCTGCCTTCTTGCTGAGGAGACAAGTCGCTGAGTAATCCCATGCGTCTCGGTCGTAAAACGACACGGCGAGATCCCCACGCTCGTCGATCAGCACGTGAAAACCTTCGAGCCATGCGACGACTTCCTCGTTGGTGTCGGGCAGCATCCCAGGCCTGATCATCGCGCGGGCTCGGAGCGCGCAAAGCTGGTTCGCAGTTTCTGCGCTCAGCGTCGGGCTGCTGTTGGGCTCGCTGGCCCAGCTGGCAGGCGTTGGTGCAATGGGGGTGTACGTGTTGAGGCTGACTGCTAGGACGGCAGCGGCAGCGGCTGGCACTGACAGGAGGGCGAGTCCGGTACGTCGACGGTTGCGACGTGGCCGAAATGGCGTTGTCATCTCGAGGTCAGCAAACGAGCTGCGAACTAGGTCCGCGGTTTCTTGTTCGAGTTCATTGAGTTCGTTGTTCATGTCAATCCTGATTCTGTGTAGGGGAGAGCTCGGCGCGGAGGGCAGCCAAAGCGCGAGAGAGATGAGTGCCGACGCTGCCGGCAGTGATGCCGAGCGCAGTGGCGGTTTGCTCGGCCGATTGGTCGAGCAGGATGCGTAGAGCGATTACTTCGCGCTGACGAGGTGGCAGATTGCTGATGCAGGCCAACAACTGTTGATCGACACCGATTGCGGTTGTGACGGATTCGGCGGTGGCAGCTTTGGGCAAGAGCCGCAGCCCTCGCTGATGCTTGCGCCAGTCGTCGCGCACCAAGTTTGAAGCGGTCACGGCCACCCAGGCCGCAGGTGCAGGATGTTTTCGCAATCGCGACCAGGTGGCCCAGGCGCGTTGAAACGCCTCCGCAGTCGCGTCCTCGGCAGCGTCGGCACGACCTGTGGCTGCGACTACAGAGCGAAGCACCTTGGATGCGTGGACTTCGTAGAAGTCGGAGAACTCGGCAAGGTCACTCATGCGCCATGCCTGTTCCGTGTCATGTAGCAGTTCATACCACGTTTACGTTTGACGCCACCGTTTCATTGACGTCAGCCTTTGCGGTACGTCAAAACGCCCTATGTGGTACGTGTAGAGAGCACTCGGAGTCCAATTCGACCGTTTCGTCATACTCTTGCGCCATGTTCAAAGAGCTTTTCGTGAATCTCCCAGTTGCTGACGTCGCAAAGTCGGTCGACTTTTTCACTCAACTCGGCCTCACGCCAGTAGCGCAGTACACGAGTGCTGACTCAGCTTGCTTCACGCTCACGGACAATGTTCGATTGATGCTGTCTGGACGCGAAAAGCTCGCCGCAATGATCGGCAAGCAACTGGCGACCCCGGACACCAGCGAAGTCGCTCTGTCCTTCGCTTGCGACTCAGCAGAGATGGTGCAGCAACTCGCCACGAAGGCGTTTGAACTCGGCGCACGCAAAGTCAATGATTTTGAAGACGAAGATTTCATGGTGAGCTGGGGCTTCGAAGATCTCGACGGTCACTTGTGGGATCTCTTCTGGTTCAAGCCGCAAGACTCCTAATCCGTTTCGCTGCGAACCTAGACTCGCAGCAACTGCTCAGCCTCGAACAACGGGAGTGACCTATGGCGAGAATCTCTAAGCACGTTTTGGCCACGCTCCTCGCAGCGACAGTCCTCGGCACTTCTGGGTGCAGTGTTCTAGGCGGGCAGAGTCCAGAGAGCAAGCTGAGCCTGTCCATCGCCACTGAGCTCCACGACCAGCCCATGCCTGGCTTCACGTTCTCGGATATCGCTGAACCAGACAGCACGCTGGCACAAGCCTTTAACGGTGGAACCACTGCCGACAGTTCCTTTTTCGCCACTCCAAACGCAACGCTGACCAAGGCCGCGAGCTGCGACGCGGCGATAGCGTGGGCGAAGTCGAACCTAACTGACGTCACAACATTCGCGCAGTACAACGCGAGTGTCGCAGGGCTCGATTATGCGACTGCATCATGCAGATTGCT
>JBDLPZ010000004.1:0-9593 GCA_039800825.1 Actinomycetota bacterium | reverse complement strand
GCTGCTGCTGCACCATGATCTTTGAATCCATGTCGCCGGTGACTGCAGTAAGCAGACCCGCGACGATCGCAGTGATGGCGCCGAGCTTGAGAGTCGTGCGCGCAACTTCAGCGCCCTTGTTTTTGACAAGCAAGTACGCGCTGATGCCGACGAACAGAGTGCCGCTCATCAGGAACGACGAAGCGAGCGTGTGGGCCCATGCAATAACTGCGGTGTTTTGCGTCAAAACCTGCAAGAAGTCAGTGAGTTCGGCGCGATTGGTGACTGGGTTGTAAGTGAACCCGACGGGGTGCTGCATAAACGCGTTCGCGGCGAGAATGAAGTAAGCACTCAGGCATGTGCCGAGTGCGGCGAGCCAGATGGTCGCGAGGTGGACTTTCTTGGAGAGGCGATCCCAACCAAAAATCCACAGTCCAAGGAAGGTCGACTCGAGGAAGAACGCGACGAGACCTTCGACTGCGAGTGGCGCACCGAAGATGTCGCCGACGAATCGCGAGTAGGCCGACCAGTTCATACCGAACTGGAATTCTTGAACAATGCCTGTCACGACACCCATTGCGAAGTTGATAAGGAACAACTTGCCCCAGAACTTGGTCGCACGGAGGTACTTCTCTTTGCCGGTGCGGTACCAAGCCGTCTGCAGGCCGGCGACGAGCCAGACCGAGCCGAGGGTGATTGGGACGAACAGGAAGTGATAAACGGTGGTGATGCCAAATTGCCAACGGGCAAGATCTAGAGCACTCATTACTTTCCCTTCAAAATTTCTCCCCAAGGGTGGCAGTGCGGTGCTCCGGTTCACTCGGGTCAAAAGTCCCCAATCTCCGTTGCGGTACGTCCAAACTCCCTATGTGGTACGTGGCGAATGCACTTTGCGGTACGTCCCCAGGCCCTAACCGGTACGTGCCCAGGCCCTAACTGGTACGTGCCCAGGCGTACAGTCGCCCGCATGTCTCTCGGCCGCGGCGTCCACCCCTCCAAATTGGTGTGGGTCAACCTCGGCCTCGTCTATTTCTTCTGGGGCTCCACCTACGCGGGCATCGCAGTGGCTGGCGAGTCAGTGCCACCTTTCTCAAGCATGGGTATGCGCTTTGCAATCGCGGCCGTAGCGATGGGATTAATCCTTAAGTTCAAGCGCCGCTCGCTCGCCGTTTCGCGCAAGGAACTCGGCTCCGCGGCCTTCATCGGCATCGCGCTGCTCGTCGGCGGCACTGGCGGCGTCGCTCTCGGCGAGCAGACCGTCCCCTCAGGCGTAACCAGTCTCATCATCTGCGCGACCCCAATGTGGATGATCCTGTTCCGCACGCTCACAGGCGACCGGCCCAAAGTTCGCGGCCTGGTGGGTGCGGCAATCGGCTTCGCGGGCATGTTCGTGCTCATCGCCAGCGGCCCTAACCGTGGCCTTGGCGGCGGCGTGAGTTTCGGCGTCGGCGTACTAGTTCTGCTTGGGGCGAGCTTCTCCTGGTCACTCGGCTCCTTTATCTCTAAGCGACTCACGCTGCCTAAGGATCCGTTCGTCCTCACAATGTGGGAGATGGCCTTCGGCGCTCTCGGCTGCCTCACTGTCGGCCAATTCGTCGGCGAGGACTTGAACTTCGCCTCCATCACGACGAGCTCGTGGTTGGCGATTGCTTATCTCGTGGCTTTCGGCTCACTCGTGGCCTACTCCGCCTACGTCTGGCTGCTCGGCAACGCCCCGATTTCGCTGGTGGCCACTTACGCATACGTCAACCCCGTCGTCGCCGTCGCGATCGGCGTGCTCTTGTTTAATGAGGAGCTGACCGCGGGAATGTGGGCCGGCGCGGCCGTGGTGCTCGTTGGTGTGGCACTTTCCGTCTCAGCCGAGCGCTCGAAGACCTGAGCACGTACCACTCCCGACCTGAGCACGTACCACTTAGTGCGTGGGGACGTACCACAACGGGTGGGGGAGGCTGCCCGAACTGGGACACAAGGGACTAACCTCGCCGCGGAGGTTTTAGATGCTGACTCGCTTGTTACGGACGTTCACCCGTCCCTACCTAGGCACAATCATCATCGTCCTCTCGATCACCGTCTTCCAGACCTGGATCAACCTGTCACTGCCAAGCCTCAACGCCGACCTGATTAACCAGGGCGTGGCTCAGGGCGACACCGAATACGTCCTCCAAGTCGGCTCCCAGATGCTCGGCCTCAGCGTCGTTCTGGTCGCAGTCAGCGTCGTCGCCGTCTACCTCGCCTCCAAAGTCGCAATGTCGATCGCGCGCGACCTCCGCAGCGCCATTTTCGACAAAGTCCTGCGCCTCAGCCCGTACGAGATGGACCTGTTCGGCACCCCATCCCTGATCACTCGCAACACCAACGACGTCCAGCAAGTCCAAATGCTGCTCACCGTCGGCCTGACGATGCTCGCCTCCGCGCCCATCACCGTCGTCGGCGGCGTCATCATGGCGATTCACCACAACGCCAAACTCAGCATCCTCATCGCCGTTGCCGTCCCACTTATGGCCGGCGTGATTGGCATTGTGATGAAGAAGGCTGTGCCGGAGTTCCGCAAAGTTCAAAAGCGCATCGACCGCATCAACGGCATCTTCCGCGAACAAATCACCGGCATGCGCGTCATCCGCGCTTTCACCCGCGACGACTTTGAAAAAGAGCGCTTCGCAACGGCCAACATGGACTTGATGACGACGCAGCTCGGCATCAACCGCCTGTTCGCCTTTGCGATGCCTGGCTTGATCTTGATTCTTAATCTCGCGTCCGTCGGCGTCGTGTGGTTCGGCGGCAAGCTCGTCGACAACAACGAAATGCAGATCGGCGACCTCACCGCTTTCATCAGCTACTTGATGCAGATTCTCGGTAGCGTGATGATGGCGACGATGATGCTCATCCTCATCCCTCGCGCGGCTGCATCGGCAGAACGCATCAAAGAAGTTCTCGATCACACGTTGATCATTCACGATCCAGCAGACCCACAGCCTCAAGGCAACCAAGGTCGCGTTCGCTTCAACGACGTCACCTATTACTACCCTGGCGCTGAAGAACCTGTGCTGCGCAATTTGTCGTTCCAGCTCGTGCCTGGCCAGCTGACTGCTGTCGTCGGTTCGACCGGCTCTGGCAAAACAACACTCGTCAATCTGCTGATGCGATTCGTCGATGCCACCTCTGGAACCGTTTACATCAACGACGTCGACGTCAAACAACAACTCGTCGATGATGTATGGGGCGCCGTCGGTCTGGTGCCGCAGCGGCCTTATCTATTCCAAGGCTCAGTGCGCGAGACGATTCAGTTCGGCCGCGATATCAGCGACGACGACGTATGGGCAGCGCTTGAGATCGCTCAGGCAGCTGACTTCATTCGCGAACTTCCTGAAGGCCTCGATGCACATGTCGCACAAGGCGGCACCAACTTCTCCGGCGGTCAGCGTCAACGCCTCGCAATCGCACGCGCTATTGCACGCAAGAGCAGCATTTACGTTTTCGATGACAGCTTCAGCGCACTCGATGCCGCGACCGACGCGCGTCTGCGCAATGCACTCCTCGAACACACTCGCGAGTCGACCGTTCTGCTCGTCGCCCAGCGCGTGAGCAGCGTCATCAGCGCACATCGCATCATCGTTCTCGACGAAGGCCACATCGTCGGCATGGGCACTCATCACGAGTTGCTCCAAACGTGCGCGACGTATCAAGAAATCGTTGCCTCACAGCAGACTGCGGAGGCACTGTCATGAGCATGATGGGACGCGGCGGCGGACCTTTCGGTCGCCAAATGGGACCTGGCGGCGGCAAGGCTGCAAACGCCAAGGGAACCTTGCGTCGACTTCTTGGTCGACTCGGTAATCAAAAGCTTGTGCTTTTCGGCGTCTTCATCGCCACGGCGTTGTCGGTCACCTTCTCGGTGCTCGGCCCCCGCGCACTCGGCCAGGCCACCAACCTCGTTTTCGATGGTCTCATCGGCAAGCAACTTCCGAGCGGCATCAGCAAGGACGACATCATCGCCCAGCTGCGCGCCGACGGCCGCGATCAGTTCGCCGACATGCTCGAGACGATGAACATCATCCCTGGCGCCGGTGTTGATTTTGATGCAGTGCTCAAAGTCGTGCTGCTCGTCATCGGTATGTATCTCGTGTCGGCTTTCTTCCAGTGGTTGCAGGGCTACGTGATGTCAGGCATCGCGCAGCGCACCATCGCAGAACTGCGCCGCGACGTGCAGTACAAGCTCAGCCGTGTCCCGCTGAAGTACGTGGATGACCAATCGCGCGGCGATCTCTTGAGCCGTGTCACCAACGACATCGACAACATCGGTACGACGCTCCAACAAGGTCTCAGCCAGCTGCTCAGCTCGGTGCTGCAGGTCATCGGTGGCCTGACGATGATGTTCTTAATCTCGCCGCTGCTCGCTGCAATTTCGCTCGTTGTGATTCCGACATCAATCGCTGCGACCGCCGTCATCGGCAAGCGTTCGCAAGTGCAGTTCGCAGCGCAGTGGAAGCACACCGGCGAGCTCAACGGTCAGGTTGAGGAAACCCACACCGGCCACTCGCTCGTGCTCGCCTTCGGTCAGCGCGAGAGTTCGCTCACCAAGTTCAACGAATCAAACGATGCGCTCTACGCAGCGTCGTTCAAGGCATCGTTCTTAAGCGGCTTGATTCCGCCAGTCATGCAGATTCTTGCCAACATCAACTACGTCTGCATCGCCGTGATCGGCGCACTGCGCGTGACGTCGGGCCAGATGAGCCTCGGCGATGTGCAGGCGTTCATCCAGTACTCGCGTCAGTTCACGATGCCTCTCTCGGGCATTGCTGCGCAGATGAATCAGTTGCAGTCAGGTCTCGCGTCTGCCGAGCGCGTGTTTGAGGTTCTTGACGCTGAAGAAGAAGAGCCTCAACCTCGCGGCTCCATGGCACTCGTCTCCGAACCACGCGGCCACGTCGTGTTCGACGACGTCGCTTTCCGTTACGTGCCAGAGACGCCTCTCATTCACGACTTCAGTCTCACTGTCGAACCTGGTCAGACAGTCGCGATCGTGGGTCCGACCGGCGCTGGCAAGACGACGATCGTCAACCTGCTGATGCGTTTCTACGAAATCGACAGCGGTCGCATCTTCATCGACGGCGTCGACACTTTCGACATGGCTCGCGAAGACGTGCGCAGCATGTGCGGCATGGTGTTGCAAGACACCTGGCTCTTCGGCGGAACGATTCGCGAAAACATTGCTTACGGCCGCGCAGACGTCGACGACGAAACGATCTACCAGGCCGCGCGCGACGCACACGCCGACCGCTTTATTCGTACGCTGCCTGACGGCTACGACACTGTGATTGAGGATGACACCGCAAACATCTCCGTCGGCGAGCGCCAGCTGCTCACCATCGCACGCGCATTCGTCGCCGATCCAACAATCTTGATTCTCGACGAAGCGACGAGCAGCGTTGATACGCGTACTGAACTGCTGATTCAGCAGGCAATGCACACTCTGCGTCAGGGTCGCACGGGCTTCATCATCGCTCACCGCCTCAGCACGATTCGCGACGCAGACATCATCGTCGTCATGAAGGACGGCGGCATTGTTGAGGTCGGCAATCACGACGAGCTGATTCACCGCAATGGTCATTACCGCGAGCTGTACCAGTCGCAGTTCGACCTCCCGCTCGACTAACTTTGCGGTACGTACAAATGCCCTATGTGGTACGTGCCGAGCGCACTTTTACCGCGTTAAGAGAACTTCTTTAGAACATCAATGATGCGGTCGTTGGCTTCAGTTTCGCCGATCGTGATTCTTAAGCCTTCGGGGAACGGTCGCACCGCCACACCGGCAGCTTCACACGCTTCCTTAATCTCAAGCGTGCGCTCACCGGTCGCGAGCCAGAAGAAGTTGGCCTGCTGCGGTTCAATCGTCCAACCCTGCGCGCGCAAAGCCTCAATCACGCGCCCGCGCTCGACGACCAACGCATCCACGCGCTCAAGCAATTCCGATTCGGCCTGCGGCTGCAACGACGCAACGACTGCCGCCTGCGCAATTGACGAAACACCAAACGGCGTCGACGTACGACGCACAAAGTCGGCCACCTCAGTCGGCGCAATCGCGAAGCCGACGCGCAGACCCGCGAGCCCGTACGCCTTCGAGAACGTGCGCAGCACCGCGACGTTGGGATACGCATGGAAGAAGTCGAGACCCTCGACTGCAGCCTCATCCTCAACAAACTCGCCATACGCCTCATCAATCACGACGAGCACAGTCGGCGGCACCCGCTTCATGAATTCATGCAGAGCCGCGGAGTCCACAACTGTGCCGGTCGGATTATTCGGAGTGCAAATAAAGATTACGCGCGTGCGATCAGTAATCGCCGCAGCCATCGCATCGAGGTCGTGACCGAAATGCTCATCAAGCGGGACCTGCACCGACGTCGCACCGACGATCTGCGTCCAGATCGGATAGGCCTCAAACGAGCGCCACGCGTACATCACTTCATCGCCTGGCTGAGCAACCGCCGAGATGATGTGACCGAGCACAGCGACCGAACCCGTACCGACCGCGATGTTCTCGACTGGCACATCGAAACGCTCCGCAATCGTCGCGACCATCTCCGTGTTCAGCGGATCTGGATAGCGATGAATCTCGCCGGCGGCCTTAACAATCGCGGCCTGCACTGATGGCAGCGGGTCGTACGGATTCTCATTCGAGCTCAGTTTGAAAACTTTGAGACCCTCGACAGCCGCGAGTTTCTGGCCAGCCTTGTACGCAGGCAGGGTGTGCAGATCAGGGCGAATATGCGGCTTGGTCACGGCCGAACTCTACGAGTGCTGCGGCAGCTACGCGCCAATCCCCTTCGCGAATACTTGACCGACAACCGATCGCGAATCAATCTTGCCGCGCAGCTCAGGCCAGCCGACGACCAACTCACAGCTGGTGCCGTCCATGTACGACGCCGGCGTTCCTTGAATCAAAACGTGCAGTCCATCCGACTCCGGCCACCATGCAGCGCCCGCGAGCATGCTCCAACCGTCGTCGGAGAGCAGAGCCTGAGCGAGTTTGGTCGATCCAAAATCCGCGCGGAGTTTGTCGCGAAGCATCGTGTCGAAGGCGCCACTAGCTTGGCCAAGGATCTGGTCGCCCAACTCGACGCGTTGCCCAGTCGCGACGTCGAATGCATGCGTCTCAAAGAAATCGTCGCCGCGCGCCCCGCCGCAGAAATACTGCGCAATCTCGAGCTGCACGACATAGAGGTGCTGACTTACATAATCGGGCCGAGCGGTGACATTAAGTGAGGAGTTCTGTACCGCTGGGTCGTAGCAATTTTCGGCTTGCTGCGTGAATCCATCGGTCAGTTCGGTGATGCGGGCGCTAATGTCGCCAACAATTCCTTGCGCGGCGGCGGGACCACTGACAACCGCAAACTCTGGATATGCGATGACAGACCAATACTTGGTCTTGGTGAAACTGTTGTTGGTCTGCGTGATTGAGACCTGCAAAGCGTCGTCTGGCAGTTCAGAAGACGTCGCTGTCGCGGCTGGTTTAGAACTAGTTTCAACTAGTCCCTCAGTCGGTAGCTTCACGCTGTACGAGCATGCGCTCAGCGCGAGAGGAACGAGGGCCAGGGCAGCGACGCGTTTAAGCATGACGTGAGGCTAATGCGTGCACAGATGTGCGTGGCCAAGTACCAGTGGTTATTCGGGGACGCCCCAGGTGAAGCGGTGCGTGTGAATGTCCGTGTAAGGGAAAGCATCCGCCGAGCGCACGCCGGGAATGCCTCGAATTTGATGATGCAATACCGAAGCGAATTCTTCTCGGTCTGCACACACAATCTCACACATGATGTCGTAGCCACCGACGGTCATGACCATGTACACAACGTTGAGGATCTTGCCGATTTCATCGGCCACGACCCGCGCGTCTCCATCGACTCGAATCCCGACGATCGCGGCCTCGGCATAACCAAGGGCAATCGGATCCGTCACCGCAACAATCTGCACAACGCCGTTGTCGCGCATCTTCTGGATGCGCGAACGCACTGCCGGCGCAGTCAGACCGACAACGACGCCCATCTCGGCATACGTCGCACGACCATCGCGTTGCAGTTCACGCAGCAGCTGCTTATCAATCGCATCGAGAGCTACAAAACGGCTCATGCTTTCCCCCTCAAATCTGCGCACGCGGCGCGAAACAGTTCAGTATGAAGATCGACATCGGCCGCCGACGTGTCGCGACACATCAACGCCATGTTGTGAAACGGCGTAATCAACACACCGCGGTTTGCGGTGTACAAATGGAAATACTCCTCGAGCTCGGTATCAGCCGACTCAGACGACTCCGTGCCACACACGGGAGCAGGTGACGCGAACCGATACTCCGCACGCGCACCGAGCTGCGTGCACGTCCACGGCAGGTCGAATTCAGCAATCGCCGCCTCAACACCTTCGCGGAATCGCGTTGCGAGATCAATCATCTCTGGCCACGACTCATCAGTCAGCACAGACTCAAGCGTTGCCTTCATCGCAGCGACCGACAGCGCATTGCCTGCGAGAGTGCCACCCACACCACCGACGTCGACGATGTCAGCATCTTTGTGCACACCAATACGACGTGCAACGTCTTCACTGATGCCATACGTGCCCGACGGAATACCGCCACCGATTGCTTTACCAATGATGAAGATGTCAGGACGCAATCCCCAGGCCTTGGTCGCGCCACCAGGCCCGACGGAGATCGTGTGCGTCTCATCAATCATCAACAACGTGCCAGTCTCATCGCACGCGGCACGCAACTCGTCCATAAATCCGGGCTGCGGCAACACGATGCCGATGTTGGTCATCGCAGGTTCCGTCAGCACTGCGGCGACATCGCCATGAGCGAGTTCGCGGCGTACAGCTTCGATGTCGTTGAACTCGACCACACGAGTCGTCATATCTAACGGAACTGGCGGCGCGACGTTGCCGGGACGCGATACCGCTACGCCGTCAGGTCCTGGCACCGCAAACGTCTCATCGACTGAGCCGTGATACGCATAAGCGAATACCAAGATCTTGGAGCGACCGGTCGCGAGGCGCGCAAGGCGCACCGCCCAGCGGTTTGCATCTGTCGCAGACAGCGTAAACGACCACAGCGGCAAACCGAACCGACGCGTCAGCTCTGCGCCGACCCACTGCGCTTCCTCGGTCGGAAGCATCGTCGTGATGCCACCGAGTTCGCTCAGTCGGCGCTGCACTGCAGCCACTGTTTCGGCCGGGCTATGGCCGGTCATCGCGGCGGTATCGCCGAGAGCGAAATCAACGAGCTCATGACCGTCGATATCGACGATGCGATTGCCGTTTGCGCGCTCGAGGTAGAGCGGGAATCCGCCAGACCACTTATTCATCCAGGTCATCGGCACGCGACCGAACAGATTGTCCGCAGCTTCGAAGGCTGCCTGGGACTTGGGATGCGTACGGCTATACAGCTCGCGTTCGCGCTCAATCAGCGCGCTCAAACGCTCACGATCAACGGCAGTCACTGGCTTATACTTTCGTTAAGACGAGTGACAATCGTTGCATACTTAAGATTCGATAGTCAAGGCACCCCCGTGCCTTGTTTTTCCAAGCCTAGACGCGTGCCATGTTCTGGAAGCGCGAGCGATGACCCT
>JBDLPZ010000003.1:0-6877 GCA_039800825.1 Actinomycetota bacterium | reverse complement strand
ACACATCAGGTTTCGGCGGCCTTCAGCGTCCAGTCGTGCTGCCAGGTGCAACCTCACGCCCATTCGGCTCATGGTTCGACGCAGCGGCCGACAAGCTCGAAGGCGCACTGAAGCAGCGCGGCATCAAAACCAACGCAGCTATCGAACACTTCACCGTCGACCGCGGCGAATTCGCAGTCACCGTGCGCCGCGAGCACTTGCTCGATGTCGCGCAGATCTTGCGCGACGACGCAGACCTTCGCTTCGAAGTTTGCCGTTCTGTTTCTGGCGTTCACTGGCCGACCGACGAAGGTCGCGAATTGCACGCCAATATCGAACTTCTCTCAATGACTCACAACCGCACGTTGCGCGTCACTGTCACCACTCCAGACAGCGATCGCCACATGCCATCTGTGACGTCAGTATGGCCATCAGCCGACTGGCACGAGCGCGAGACGTGGGACTTCTTCGGAATCATCTTCGATGGTCACCCAGGTCTTACTCGCATTCAAATGCCAGACGATTGGCCCGGCCATCCACAGCGCAAGGACTACCCACTCGGCGGTATTCCAATCGAGTACAAGGGCGCGACTGTGCCTGCACCGAGTGAGCGGAGGTCATACTCATGAGCACTGACGCATACGCACCGTCATACGACACGACCGAAGGTCGCGTTCACACTGTTGTTGGTGGCGACTGGGATCAGGTCCACGGCGCCGAGGCAGGTCAACAAGAACACGTTGTCGTCAACATGGGTCCACAGCACCCATCGACGCACGGCGTGCTTCGCATGATTCTTGAACTCGACGGCGAAACCGTTGTCGAAGCACGTAGCGCAATCGGCTACTTGCACACCGGCATTGAGAAGAACCTCGAGTACCGCTCATGGACTCAGGGCGTAACGTTCGTAACCCGCATGGATTACCTGTCGCCATTCTTCAACGAGACCGCTTACTGCTTGGCTGTTGAGAAGCTGCTCGGTATCACCGATCAGATTCCAGAGCGCGCCACTGTCATCCGCGTCATGCTGATGGAACTCAACCGCATTTCGTCGCACCTCGTGTGCCTGGCGACTGGCGGTATGGAGCTCGGCGCCCTCACCGCAATGATCATCGGTCTGCGCGAGCGCGAAATCATCCTGGAACTGTACGAATTGATTACTGGCTTGCGTATGAACCACGCGTTCATCCGCCCTGGTGGTCTTGCACAGGATTTGCCTGAAGGTGCAGAACAGAAGATTCGCGAAGCTCTCGTGAAGCTGAAGCACAACTTCAGCGACACCTCGAACCTGCTCGTCGACAACTCTGTCTGGAAGGCACGTACTTCGGACGTCGGTTACCTCGACCTCACTGGTTGTGTTGCTCTCGGCATCACCGGCCCAGTGCTTCGTTCAACTGGTATGCCATGGGATCTTCGCAAGACGCAGCCTTACTGCGGCTACGAAACCTACGAATTCGAAGTTGCTACCGCTGATAGCGCTGACTGCTACGGCCGTTTCTTGATTCGTCTCAAGGAAATGGAAGAGTCACTTAAGATTGTTGAGCAGTGCCTCGACCGCTTGAAGCCAGGACCAGTCATGGTCGAAGACAAGAAGATTGCATGGCCAGCACAGCTCGCTGTTGGTGCTGACGGCCAGGGCAACTCGCTTGGTCACATCAAGGAAATCATGGGCGAATCCATGGAGTCTTTGATTCATCACTTCAAACTTGTCACTGAAGGATTCGAAGTTCCAGCTGGTCAGGTGTATCAGGCTGTCGAATCGCCACGTGGCGAACTTGGTGTGCACATGGTCTCTGACGGCGGAACCCGTCCGTACCGCGTGCATTACCGCGACCCTTCTTTCAACAACTTGCAGGCAATGCCTGCGATGTCTGAAGGTGGACAGGTCGCTGACTTGATTGCTGTTGTTGCAAGCATCGACCCAGTGATGGGCGGAGTGGATCGCTAATGAGTCTGACTGAAACCACTTGGGAAGAGGCACGCGATCTCGCGGGCCGCTACCCACAATCACGTTCGGCTCTGTTGCCGATGCTGCACCTCGTGCAGAGTGCGGAAGGTTCTGTCACCAGTGACGGCATCGCACTGTGCGCAGAAGTTCTCGACCTCACCACTGCTGAAGTGGCTGCGGTCGCAACCTTCTACACGATGTACAAGCGTCACAACACCGGCAAGCACCACGTCGGCGTCTGCACCAACACGTTGTGCGGTCTGCTCGGTGGCGACGCAATCTGGAAGGCCGTTTCGGAAGATCTCGGAGCAGGACACGACGAGACCACCGAAGACGGTCTTTTCTCTTTGGAGCGCATCGAATGCCAGGCCGCGTGCACGCACGCACCAGTGGTCACCATTGACTGGGAATTCTTCGATGACCAAACCGTCGAAGGTGTTCGCGCCGCACTCAAGAAGCTCAAGAAGGGCGAAGCGGTTCAGTCGACTCGCGGCCCAATCGTGAAGGGCATCAACGCCACCGAACGTCAGCTCGCTGGCTTCGATGACGGCGAAGTCCATGCCGCAGCGATTGACGAAAAGATGCTCGCAGGTTTGAACGCTGCCAAGGCTCTTGGCCAGACCTTGCCGAAGTCGGAGGTCTGATCTCATGACTCTTACTCCAATCCTCACCGCGCACTGGGACGAAGCAGATTCGTACACGCTCGCTGGCTACAAGCGTCATCACGGTTACACCGCGTTGGCCAAGGCGCTGAAGAGCGATCCAGACTCAATCATTCAGACGGTTAAGGACACTGGTCTCCGCGGTCGCGGTGGCGCAGGCTTCCCAACCGGCATGAAGTGGGGCTTCGTTCCTCAAAACGATGGCAAGCCTCACTACCTCGTCGTCAATGCCGACGAATCAGAGCCAGGTGCCTGCAAAGACATTCCGTTGATGCTCGCAAACCCACATGCTCTCGTCGAAGGTGTTGCGATTGCGTCATACGCAATCCGCGCTAACCACGCGTTCATCTACATTCGCGGCGAAGTTCCACACGTCATCCGTCGTGTGCGTCACGCTGTTGAAGAGGCTTACCGCGCAGGTTTGCTCGGTGAAAACATCCAGGGCTCTGGTTTCAATCTCGATGTCGTCGTCCACGCAGGTGCTGGCGCTTACATCTGTGGTGAAGAAACCGCGCTCCTCGATTCACTCGAAGGTCGTCGCGGACAGCCACGTTTGAAGCCACCATTCCCTGCAGTCGCAGGTCTGTACGCATCGCCGACCGTCATCAATAACGTTGAGACGATTGCGAACATCCCATACATCGTGCGCAATGGTGCTGACTGGTTCCGCCAGTGGGGCACCGAGAAGTCACCTGGCTTCAAGCTGTTCGCAGTGTCAGGTCACGTCGAGCGCCCAGGTATTTATGAAGCTGCTCTTGGCACAACTTTCCGCGAACTTCTCGAGCACGCTGGCGGTATCCGTAAGGGTCGCAAGATGAAGTTTTGGGTTCCTGGTGGCTCGTCGGTCCCAATGTTGACCGAAGAACACCTCGATCTCCCGATGACGTACGAAGACATGGCGGCCGCGGGCACGATGCTCGGCACCGGCACCCCAATGGTCTTCGACGAGACCACGTCAGTACTTAAGGCCGTCAGCCGCTGGTTGCAGTTCTACAAGCATGAATCTTGTGGCAAGTGCACGCCATGTCGTGAAGGCACCTACTGGATCAGCGGCATCTTGAAGAAGCTCGAAAAGGGCGAAGGCAAGATGGAAGATCTCGCCACCATCGAAGATCTCTGCCGCCAGATCAGTGGTCGCTCATTCTGCGCTCTCGGTGATGCAGCGTCGACGCCATTCCCGGCCGCGATGAAGTACTTCCGTGACGAGTTCGAAGCGGGTGTCTCGACTCCAGTCGATCAGGCATTCAATCCGATGTCCTCAACCGTTTTCGTTAAGGCGAAGGGCTGATTCGCGTGACTAACACTCCAGTAGAACTTCTCAACGTCACTATCGACGGTGTGGAGATGCAGGTTCCTAAGGGAACTCTCGTCATTCGCGCCGCCGAGCAGATTGGCGTTCAGATTCCACGCTTCTGTGACCACCCACTTCTCGAGCCAGTCGCTGCTTGCCGCGCTTGCTTGGTCGAAATCGAAGGTCAACCCAAGCCACAGCCATCGTGTGCAATCACCGTGACTGAAGGCATGAAGGTTCGCACTCAGCATTCATCTGTCGTCGCCGACGAAGCGCAGAAGGGTGTGATGGAGTTCTTGCTCATCAACCACCCGCTTGACTGCCCAGTCTGTGACAAGGGTGGCGAATGCCCACTCCAGAACCAGGCGATGAGCAACGGTCGCAGCGAGTCTCGATTCGATGGCACGAAGCGCGAATTCGAAAAGCCAATCAACATCAGCGCGCAGATCTTGCTCGACCGCGAGCGTTGCGTTTCGTGTGCACGCTGCACGCGCTTTGCTGATCAGGTCGCTGGCGATCCAATGATCGCTTTGCTCGAGCGCGGTGCGCATCAGCAGGTCGGCATCTCTGATGACGATCCGTTTGATTCGTACTACTCCGGCAACACGATTCAGATTTGCCCAGTCGGTGCACTGACCAGCGCGAAGTACCGCTTCCGCTCACGTCCATTCGACTTGGTTTCGGTTCCGACCACGTGTGAACACTGCGCCAGCGGTTGCTCACTGCGTACCGACGTTCGTCGTGGTGTGGTTCAGCGCCGCCTCGCATGGGATGACGCAAACGTCAACGAAGAATGGAACTGTGACAAGGGTCGCTTCGCGTTCCCGTACGCACAGGAAGGTCGCTTGACCACTCCTCTCGTTCGTGGCGAAGACGGCGTCTTGCACGCAGCTTCGTGGCCAGAGGCAATCGCAGCTGCTGCGGCAGGTCTTGCTAAGGCTCGTGGCGGGCGCGCTGCGGTTCTCGCAGGAGGCCGTCACACTGCTGAAGATGCTTACGCGCTGTCGAAGTTCGCACGCGGTGTCCTCGGCACCGACGACATCGACTTCCGCGCCCGTCCGCATTCAGCCGAAGAGGCTGCGTTCCTCGCAGCTCGCGTCGCAGGTGTCGGTTTTGGTGTGACGTATGCAGATCTCGAGTCTGCAGCTCACGTCGTGCTGGTTGCATTCGAGCCAGAAGACGAAAGCCCAATCGTTCAGCTTCGCTTGCGCAAGGCTGTTCGTCGTGGCAGCACTCACGTCACCGCCGTCACGTCACACACGACTGAAGGTCTCTACAAGCTCAAGGCATCGATTGTCGAAGCTCAGCCAGGTGCTGAAGTTGCGGCTCTCGTCCACGCAGACATCGAAGAGAACACTGTTGTCTTGGTTGGCGAGCGTGCAGCGAGCGTTCCAGGTCTGCTCAGCGCACTTGTTGAACTGACTGACGAAGTCGGCGCAAAGCTCGCATGGGTGCCGCGTCGCGCAGGCGATCGCGCTGCGGTCGATGCTGGCTTGCTTCCAGGCGTGTTGCCTGGCGGTCGCTTGGTTACCGACGAAGGTGCTCGCAACTACGTCGCATCCGTCTGGGGTGTTGATGCAGGTTTGATGCCGACAACCGCTGGTCGCGATTTCAGTGGCATCGTTGCGGCTGCTACTGCCGATGCTTACGAAGCTGTTCTCGTTACTGGCTTCGATGTGGATGACACTTCGAATCCGGATGCGACTCTCGCAGCGCTGCAGCGTGCACCATTTGTGGTCGCACTGGAACAGCGTCCGACTGCAGTAACTGCTCTCGCAGACGTCGTGCTTCCAGTGGCTACCGTCACCGAGAAGTCAGGAACCTTCATCAACTGGGAAGGTCGCTCACGTCAGTTCGCTCAGGTGTTGCGTGAAAACAACAGCCTGACTGACGCTCGTGTGCTCGCGATGGTTGCTGATGCAATGGACGCACTCATCGGCCGCCAGGATGTGGCACAGATGCGTGAAGAAATCGCTGCTCTCGGTGGTCACACCGCGCCTCGCGCTGCTGCACCAGTCGTGCAGCCGGTCGCAGTCGAAGGTTTGACGCTCAGCACGTGGAACCAGCTGATCGACAACGGTTCGATGCAAGCAGGCGAGCCGTTCTTGGCTGCGACTGCCCGAGAGCCATTGGCTCGCATGTCAGAGGCAACCGCTGAAGCTCACGGTGTTCACACCGGCGACTCAGTCGTGGTGTCGACCTCGAAGGGTTCGATCTCGTTGACGGTTCAGATTGTCGATGCAGTCGACAACACTGTCTGGCTTCCGACCAACTCTGAGGGTTCGCACGTTCGAGTTGCATTGCAGGCTGCCCACGGCAGTGCGGTCACCTTGACCAAGGGAGGTGTGCAGTAATGCGCATGCTTATTGGAGCTGTCGGCGATCTAGGCATCTTCGGTGTCGACCCACTGTGGTTGGTCATCTTGAAGGCCGTTGCGATCTTCGTCATCTTGGTTCTTGTCACCCTCGTGACCATCGTCATGGAGCGCAAGGTCGTTTCGTGGATGCAGTGGCGCGTCGGCCCTAACCGCGTTGGCCCTAACGGTTCGTTGCAGTCACTCATGGACGGCATCAAGCTCGCGTTGAAGGAAGAAATCATTCCTCGCACCGCCGACCGCGCGGTGTACTGGCTCGCACCCGTCATCGCTTGTGTGCCTGCGTTCATGACGTGGGCTGTTATCCCGCTCGGTCCTGAGGTCTCAATCTTCGGCACCTCGACTCCGTTGCAGGTCACTGACTTCCCAGTGTCAGTGCTCTACGTCTTGGCGATCTCATCGATCGGTATCTACGGCATCGTGCTCGCAGGTTGGTCTTCGGGCTCGACCTACGCACTCCTCGGCGGTCTCCGCTCTAGCGCACAGATGATCTCGTACGAAATCCCAATGGGACTTTCGTTCGTTGCGGTCTTCTTGTTCGCGGGTTCACTCTCGACGTCGCAGATCGTGACCGCGCAGACTGCGCAGTGGTTCATCATCCCGCTGCTGCCATCCTTCTTGAT
>JBDLPZ010000002.1:0-4739 GCA_039800825.1 Actinomycetota bacterium | reverse complement strand
ACTCCCCTGGGCGATTGCCGTGCCGCCCACCTCTGTGCCGCTTCTACCGCAGTGCCCTGCCTGCGTAGCCGGCCAGTCGATGCACCCTTCGTTCATCTACGAAATCGTGTTCTTACTCCTTGCGTACTACGCACTCGAGCGTTTTGGTGACCGCATCGAAGCATCCGGTGAAAGACTCGTGCTGTTCCTGGCGGCCTATTCAGTCTTTCGCTTCGGCGTCGAATTCACGCGCTCAAATCCGCCAGCGGTCGCGGGACTGAGCAGCAGTCAGATCTTCTTGCTGAGCGTTTCTCCACTATTTATATGGAAAGTAGTGCGTCAGGCTCGACTAGGCACGTACGCTCGTCTCCTGAACCGACGCCCGAACTGAAGGGGATGCAATGTCTTTCGAAACTCCGCCGCCTTATGGCGACGATCGCGAAAACCTTCCTCCAGTACCACCGGAGCTAGACGCACCTCCTCCTCAGAACCTTCCCGGCGCCGCCCCAGCCAGTCCAGCTAAAGGCAAGTTCCTGACCTGGTTCATCATTTCCGGACTTCTCAATTGCATTCCTGCTCTTGGAATCCTTACTGGTTTCGTCTGCATGATCACTGGTGTCATCGGCATGGCCACGACGAAGGACTCCAATACTCGCGCAAGCTTCGGCGGCCTCGCCGCTGGTGGCGGCATCGGCATGATTGTCAGTGCCAGCCTCTGCATCTCGGCACTGACCGGCTCTGGTATCTAGAGCGTCACCCACACAGCTGTGTCTTTGGCCAGTGCACCGTTTTCGAGCGGGGCGCTGGCCATCAGCACTTCTGCACCTTCTGGAAGCACCACTGTTGTCTCGCCAAAATTGAAAATGCAGTGAGTGGAGTCACCGCGACTGAACGAAAGAACGTCAGCGGTTGAATCAGTCCACGACATCTCATCGCTCACAAGATCTGCCGTCCGCTTACGTAGCGCGATGGCCGCGCGGTAGAGATTCAGCATCGAGTCAGGCTGACTCGCCTGACGCTCCGCGGTGAACTCGGACCACGAAACTGGTTGCGGCAGCCATGCATTGTTGTTTGGTCCAAAACCGAACGGTGCGACATCTCCGGACCATGGCAACGGAACGCGACAGCCATCGCGTCCGCGATTCGTGCCACCAGATTGGAAGAAGATCGGATCTTGCAAGACCTCGTCGGGCAAATCATCAACGTTCGGTAATCCCAACTCTTCACCTTGGTAAAGGTAAACGGAGCCAGGTAGGGACAGCATCAGCATGATGGCCGCGCGACTTCGTCGAGCACCAAGGTCGTAATGGCTCGGCATCTCAGCGCCATCAATTCCGAATAATTGCTTGCCCTGTTGCTCGCGGCCAAAGCGAGTGAGATGGCGAGTGACGTCATGGTTGGACAGCACCCAAGTCGACGGCGCTCCGTAGGGCGCGAGTGATGCGAGCGATGTGTCAATGACGGAACGCAGAATCTCGGGATGCCATGATCCAAGCAAGAAGTCGAAATTGAACGAGGTGTGCATCTCATCAGGACGCACGTACAACGCTAGTCGCTCGGGACTGCTCACAACTGCCTCAGTGACGAACATGCGATCGCCTTCGTATTCGTCCGAGACGCGTCGCCAGCGGCGCATGTACTCATGGACTTCTGGAACGTCCCAATGAGGATTGTCTGTCCACTCACTGCTACGAAAACCTGGCTTGCCTTCATAGTCGGCGTCAGGCAGCCCTGGCTTCTTGGCCATCGCGGGCACAGCGTCCGCGCGCACGCCAGCAACGCCACGGTCGAACCAGAATCGCAGTACGTCATCGAACATTTCTTGGACGCGCGGGTTTTGCCAGTTCAAGTCAGGTTGTGATGGCGCAAACGTATGTAAGTACCACTGGCCAGGCGTGCCGTCAGCATTGGTGGTGCGAGTCCAACCGATGCCGCCGAAGTTAGAGATCCAGTTGTTCGGCGGGGTGTTGCCACCTTCGCCGAGGCCATCGCGGAAGTAAAACAGTTCGCGCTCTGCAGAGCCCGGCGCCGATTTGAGGGCCGCCTGGAACCATGGGTGCTGCTCTGAGCAGTGGTTTGCGACCAAGTCGATGATGATGCGGATCCCAAGAGAAGCGGCTTCTGCAATCAGGCGATCGGCATCGGCCAGAGTTCCGTAGCGAGGATCAATATTGCAGTAGTCAGCGACGTCGTAGCCGCCATCTTCCATTGGAGACGGGTACCAAGGAGCAATCCAGAGCGCATCCACACCCAATTCGGCCAAGTAAGGCAATCGCTGACGCAGGCCTTCGATATCGCCTTCGCCGTCGCCGTTGGCATCAGCAAAGCTGCGTGGATAGACCTCGTAAATAACAGCGGTGCGCCACCATGGACGTTCAGACATCGGCATTCCTCAAAGTCGTGCGAGCGGCTAAGCCTAGGCTTGGGGCATGGCCCCCCGCATCGAGCAGTTAACACCTGGCCCCTCAGCTCTCGACATGTTGAGAGACGTCTCCATCGTCGCTAAAGACACACCTGTTTTCTTGCGCAAAGTTCATTCCCGCTTCGGCGACATCGCGCAGTTCCCGGTGCCAATTCCGGCGTTCTCGATTAATGATGTTGATGCAGTCGACAGAGTGCTACGCACTAACGCCAAGAATTACACCAAGCAGACGTTGCAGTACGGCTCATTGAAGCTCGTCACAGGCGAAGGCTTGCTCACTGCCGATGGCGAAATCTGGCGGGCTCATCGCCGGGCACTGCAACCCGCATTCCATCGCACGATGCAACAACTGGTGGTCACTGCGATTGAAGAGTCGTATGACCATTTCGCGGCGGAGTGGCGAGTTCACAGAGATCTCGAGATTTCCGCTGCGATGCAGCATGTGACTCTTGAAGTCGTTGGGCGTTCACTGTTCGGCACCTCCCTGAGCGGCAGTTCAGAAGTAATCGCGGAAGCAACCTTGAAGGCTCTCAAGGTTGTCGTGGCTAAAGCGCGAATGCCACTTCCGATTCCGCTGAGCATTCCGACTCCCAACAACGTTCGCCTCAACTCGGCTGTCAAAGCGCTCGATGCAGCCGTCGCCGAATTGCTCGCAGCGCCGAGCGCGCATCCGGACGCCTTCATCACCCTTCTTCGCGAAGCACACGAATCTGACCCTGAGCGCTTCGACATCACGGCTGTGCGCGACGAAATCGTCACCTTCATTGTGGCTGGACACGAGACTGTTGCGAGTGCTTTGACGTGGACACTGCAATTGCTCAACGAAAATCCAGAAACGCTCGCCCGCGTCGTCGCAGAGGCACGCAGCAGCCTAAACACTTCCGATCTGAACGACATCCCGCTCGCAGTCGCAGCGTTCGCCGAATCGCTACGCCTCTATCCACCAGCGTGGCTCATCACTCGTGAATCCATCGAGGGCGACGAGCTGTGCGGTGTGAGCATTCCGCCAAAGTCACTGATCATCATGAGTCCGTACCTGCTGCAGCGCACTTCACGTTGGGACCAACCGGACGAGTTCATCATCGATCGGTTCCTGTCCGCCGACAGTTCGCAGTTGGCCCGCGCGGACTATCTGCCCTTCGGGCTAGGCGCGCGCATGTGCATCGGCAGAGACATGGCTCTTGCCGAAGGCCCCATGCTCCTCGCGAAGATCCTTCGCGATTTCGACATCGTCCCGACTTCGGACTGGTCCAATGTCGGCGTCACCCCCAGTGTGACATTGCATCCGACTCGGCCGATGAACGCGAAGTTCACCCCAGTCAGCAATTAGCCCGCGAACTCAACCTTGTGGCTGCGGCTGATGTCGTGGAAGCAGCCGCGCTTAGATTCATCCGCCGCGCATGGCTCGCACAACAACTCGAGTTCGTGGCAATACTGATTGAGGCAGTTATAGAACTGCTTGGTCGCCGTACCGCACTTCTCGCATTCGCCGATGACTGGCGTTTCTTCACTGAAGTCGACAGTCATTCGATTGTCGAAAACATAAAGAGAGCCTTCCCACAATCCCTTGTCGCCGAACTTCTCGCCGTACTTCACGATGCCGCCGTCGATTTGGTACACCTCTTGGAAGCCGCGATTAATCATGTACACCGAGAGGATTTCGCAACGGATACCGCCAGTGCAGTACGTCACGATTGGCTTGTCCTTGAGGTGGTCGTACTTGCCACTCTCGATTTCGTCGATGAAATCTCGAGTCGTTACGACGTCAGGAACGATTGCGTCCTTGAATTTACCGATCTTGGCCTCAAACGCGTTACGGCCATCGAAGAACACAACCTCATCGCCACGTTCTGCGACGAGCTGGTTGACCTGATGTGGCTTGAGGTGTTTGCCGCCACCGACAACGCCATTCTCGTCGACGACGAGTTCATCGGGACGCATAAACGCCACCAACTCTTCGCGCGCACGCACACGTAAGCGTGGGAACTCGGTGCCGTCGCCTTCGGACCACTTGAACTCGATTTTGTTAAAGCCGGGGTAATCCTTCGTGGCGCGGATGTACTTCTTCAGCGCGCTCATGTCGCCGCCAAGCGTGCCGTTGATGCCGTGTTTCGAAATCAAAATGCGACCTTTGAGACCGAGTGACTCGCACAAGACGCGCTGCCACAGGCGAACAGCGTCGGGATCAGCGATCGGCGCAAAGCCGTAGTACAGGATTACTTTCTGAAGTTCCACGGCTCGATTCTAAATTCTGGACTACCGCAAACCTCAACTGCCCGCGGCGCCATCAACGAGTGAGCGGACGATGCTCACAAATTCCGGAATCGAGCTCTCCAGC
>JBDLPZ010000001.1:0-5727 GCA_039800825.1 Actinomycetota bacterium | reverse complement strand
CCGGCATCATCAAGCTCGGCGAAGACGGGGGAGCGCGCGATGCCATCGCTGCCTACCGTCTCGGTCTCAGCGGAGATGTTGTCTCAATCCTGGGCAAACTGTTGCCTATCATCGAAGTGGTGCTGGCGCTGCTTCTGCTGGTCGGATTGTTCGTTCGCTGGAGCGCAATCGCTTCGATTGTCTTGTTCGCCGTCTTCATCATCGGCATTGCTCAGGTGTGGGCTCGCGGTTACGCAATCGACTGTGGCTGCTTCGGCGGCGGCGGCGATGTCGACCCAGAGGGCCGGCACCTTCGCTACACGATCGAAATTCTGCGTGACTTAGTTTTCATGGCATTAGCCGTGCGGCTCGCGCGCAATCCAGCCACACCGTTTAGTCTTTCCACCAACACCCAGACAGAAGAGGTTAAGTAGTTATGGGCAAGAAGATTGGCATCGGCCTCGTCGGCGCAGCGATTGTGTTCATCATGGCTTATGGCATGGGCATCATCAATTTCGACTCGACAGCGACTCCATCCTCAACCACCTTGGCTGAAGGCGTTGTTCCTGCGTTCGTCGATCAGGTAGACGCCGGCTGGGTGTTGAACCCTGACTCAAAGGCGACCACCGAAATGGTGATTTGGGAAGATCCACAGTGCCCTGCCTGTGCTGTCTTCGAGGCAGGCTACGGCCCAACCGTCAAGAAGCTCATTGCTGATGACGTGATCAAGGTGAAGATCCGCCCGACGACATTCCTCGATAAGGCCTACCCTGGCGATCACAGCAAGCGTGCGGTCAACGCATGGGCATGTGCCATCGAAGCTGGTGTCGGTGAGGCTTACCACGACTACATGTACCGCAATCAGCCAGCAACCGAAGGTGATGGCTGGACCGATCAGCAGCTCAAGGACTTCGCGACTTCTGCTGGTGCAACTGGCGCTGCAAAGACCAAGTTCGATACCTGCGTCGTGGACGGTACTTACAACAAGTGGGGCACCGAGTCGACCAAGATGTTTGATGATCTCGCAGTGCCAGGCACTCCAAACATCAGCATCAACGGCGTCGAAGTTCCAACTTCGGTTCTGCAGGCTGGCCCATCAGCATTCACCGCTTGGGTTGAGGAGCAGTTGGCAAAGTAGTCAGCTTCAGGCTGATTAACGTCACAGACCTTTATGTCGTCTTTGCTGAGCTTCATCCCGTCGCCTGAAAACGGCGTTTGGTGGATTGGCCCACTGCCTATCCGCGCTTACGCGCTGTGCATTTTGCTCGGCATCGTTGTCGCGATTAAGTGGGGTAGCGCTCGTTGGGTAGCCGCTGGCGGAGGCAAAGACGACGTGATGGACGTCGCGATGTGGGCTGTGCCATCGGGTATCGCTGGTGGTCGGCTCTATCACGTCATTACTGACTGGCAGTTGTACTTCGGCGAGCACGGTCGCGGATTCATCGCCGCGTTTCGTGTGTGGGACGGTGGCCTTGGCATCTGGGGAGCAATCGCTCTCGGATTCGCTGGCGCGGCGTATGCCTGTCATAAGAACGGAATTGCTGTCTCCGGGCTGGCTGACGCTCTCGCTCCCGGCATCGCAGTCGCTCAGGCGATCGGTCGCTTCGGCAACTGGTTTAACCAAGAGCTCTTCGGCGCGCCGACGGATGCGTCGTGGGGTCTCGAGATCAGCCCTGCAAACCGCCCGGCAGGCTACGAATCGTTCGCGACCTTCCACCCGACTTTCCTTTATGAATCGTTGTGGTGCCTGTTCGTAGCACTGGTCCTCGTGCTCGCGCAGCGATGGCTGAAGTTGAAGAACGGACAGGTTTTCGGCCTGTACGTGCTGATGTACTGCATCGGCCGCGCCTGGGTCGAAATGCTGCGCATTGACACGGCCAACCACATTCTTGGTCTGCGCCTGAACGTCTTTACGGCTGTCTTGGTCGGCATTGGCGCTCTGGTCTGGTTGATTCGCTCCCGACGCCTCTCAAAATCCACCCAAAACGGGTAGCGCACATCACACTTGGAGGTAGGGGCGGGGCTGCCGCTTCCGACCCCTTCGCTGCTACATTTCGCCCGCTTGGCCACTGTCGTCCTAGCAGATTTCACTCGGACGACCAGGGAGACTCACGTGGCACTCACGCACTTCACCCAAGCTATTCCTTCAGCCCAGGGCCTATATGACCCATCCGCTGAGCGCGATGCCTGTGGTGTTGCATGGGTAGCAGACCTCAAAGGTCAGGCGTCACACAGCATCGTCGACAAGGCGCTGCTTGCTCTCACCAATCTTGAACACCGCGGTGCGTCAGGTAGCGAGCCAGATTCTGGCGACGGCGCCGGCATTCTTACGCAGATCCCAGACGCGTTCTTGCGTGCGGTGGTTGATTTCGAATTGCCAGAGCGCGGTGCATACGGCGCAGGTATTGCGTTCATGCCGACTGATCAGGGCGCTTTTGACGCGGCCAAGTCGCATTTCATTGAGATTGCTTCAGAAGAAGGTCTCGAAGTTCTCGGATGGCGCGATCTTCCTACCATTGACTCAATGATTGGCAAGACCGCCAAGAGTGTTATGCCGCGCTTCGTGCAGGTGTTTGTTGCCTCGAAGCTGCCAGGCATCAATGACCTCGCACTGGAGCGTCGCCTCTTTGCACTGCGTAAGCGCGCCGAACATCAGGCGGCGATCTACTTCAGCTCTTTGTCGAGCCGCACGATGGTTTACAAGGGCATGCTCACCACCGCGCAGGTGGAACCATTCTTCCCAGACTTGTCAGATGAACGCTTCGCATCAGCGATTGCGCTCGTGCACTCGCGCTTCTCGACCAACACCTTCCCATCGTGGCCGTTGGCGCACCCTTACCGTTTGATTGCACACAACGGCGAAATCAACACGGTTAAGGGCAACCGCAACTGGATGCGTGCCCGCGAAGCAATGCTCACCAGTGACGTGATTCCAGGCGACCTCAGCCGTTTGTACCCAATCGTCACTGAAGGTGGCTCTGACTCTGCTTCGTTCGACGAAGTGCTCGAGTTGTTGCACCTCGGCGGTCGTTCGCTTCCGCACGCTGTGTTGATGATGATTCCTGAGGCGTGGCAAAACCACACCGAGATGGATCAGGCGCGTCGTGACTTCTACGAGTACCACGCATCCCTGATGGAGCCATGGGATGGCCCGGCGAACATGTCGTTCACAGATGGCACGATTATCGGATCAGTTCTCGATCGCAACGGTCTTCGCCCGGGTCGCTTCTGGGTGACCGACGATGGCTTGGTCATTCTCGCGTCAGAATCTGGCGTTCTTGAGATGGATCAGTCGAAGATTGTCCGCAAGGGCCGCTTGCAGCCAGGTCGCATGTTCTTGGTGGATACCTCAAAGGGTCGCATCGTCGAGGATGATGAAATCAAGAACGAACTTGCTGCTGAACATCCTTATGGGCAGTGGCTTGAAAACGGCATCATTCATCTCGATGCCTTGCCAGAGCGTGAGCACATCGTGCACACGCACTCGTCAGTTCTGCGTCGTCAGCAGACTTTCGGTTATACCGAAGAAGAACTTCGCATCATCCTGACGCCTATGGCCAAGACCGGCGGCGAGGCGCTCGGTTCTATGGGTACCGATACGCCGCTTGCCGTGTTGTCATCGCGTCCACGCATGATTTTTGATTACTTCGCTCAGCTGTTTGCGCAGGTCACGAACCCGCCACTCGATGCGATTCGCGAAGAAATCGTCACGTCGCTCTCGACGGCCACCGGCCGTGAAGGCAACCTGCTTGATGTGACCCCTGATCACTGCCGCCAGGTTGTGCTGCCGTTCCCAGTTATCGACAACGACGACTTGGCCAAGATCCAGCACATCAATCGCGATGGCTCGCTGCCAGGCTTTGCGGCCGCCAAGGTCTCGGGCCTGTACAAGGTCGATGGTGGCGGCGAAGCTATGGCTCGCCGCATCGAAGAGATCTGCCGCGAAGTTGATGCTCTGATTCGTCAGGGCAAGCGATTCGTCATCCTGAGCGACCGCGATAGCGATGCAGAACTTGCACCGATTCCTTCACTCTTGCTCTGCTCGGCAGTCCACCACCACTTGGTACGCGAACGCACTCGCACCATGGTGGGCTTGTTGGTCGAAGCCGGCGACGTCCGCGAAGTTCATCACGTTGCGTTGCTCATCGGCTTCGGTGCTGCCGCCATCAATCCGTACCTCGCTCTCGAAACCGTCGAAGACTTGGCGCGTCAGGGCAACCTCGGCGATGTTTCGCCAGAGAAGGCCGTGCGCAACACCATCAAGGCACTCGGCAAGGGTGTTCTCAAGGTGATGTCCAAGATGGGTGTTTCGACCGTCGATTCGTACCGCGGTGCGCAGATTTTCGAAGCGATTGGTTTGTCCCAGGATCTCGTTAATCAGTACTTCACCGGCGTTACGTCGAAGCTCGGCGGCATCGACATCGACATCATCGCTGAAGAAGCGGCTCGTCGTCACGCCGTCGCATTCCCACCATCAGGCATTTCACCTGCGCACCGTCGTTTGAATGTCGGTGGCGAGTACCAGTGGCGTCGCGAAGGCGAACCACACCTTTTCGACCCAGAGACAGTCTTCCGTCTCCAGCACTCGACGCGCCAGGGTCGCTACGACATTTTCAAGCAGTACAGCGATCGCGTGAACAACCAGTCAGAGCAGCTCATGACGCTGCGCGGTTTGTTCAAGTTCGAATCCGACCGTTCGCCAATTTCGATCGAAGAGGTCGAGCCAGTCAGCGAAATCGTCAAGCGTTTTTCGACCGGTGCAATGTCCTACGGCTCGATCAGTGCCGAGGCACATGAGACTCTCGCGATAGCGATGAACCGCCTCGGCGCAAAGTCAAACACCGGCGAAGGTGGCGAAGATGCAGAGCGCTTCACCCCAATGGCCAACGGTGACTCGAAGCGTTCCGCGATCAAGCAGGTCGCGTCTGGTCGCTTTGGTGTGACGAGTGAATACCTCGTCAACGCTGACGACATCCAGATCAAGATGGCGCAGGGTGCCAAGCCAGGTGAAGGTGGTCAGCTGCCTGGCCACAAGGTGTACCCGTGGATTGCGAAGACCCGCCACTCGACTGCTGGCGTAGGTCTTATTTCGCCGCCGCCTCACCACGACATTTACTCGATCGAGGACTTGGCTCAGCTGATTCACGATTTGAAGAACTCAAATCCGGATGCGCGTATCCACGTCAAGCTTGTTGCTGAAGTGGGCGTCGGTACGGTCGCAGCAGGTGTCGCAAAGGCACACGCGGACGTCATCTTGATCTCCGGTCACGATGGCGGCACCGGCGCTTCGCCGCTTACCTCGCTTAAGCATGCAGGCGGACCATGGGAACTTGGTCTTGCTGAAGCTCAGCAGACGCTTCTTCTTAACGGCTTGCGTGATCGCGTTGTCGTCCAGACCGATGGTCAGCTCAAGACTGGTCGCGACGTCGTCATCGCTGCGCTGCTCGGTGCAGAAGAGTTCGGCTTTGCTACCGCTCCACTGGTTGTTAGCGGCTGCATCATGATGCGCGTTTGCCATCTCGATACGTGCCCAGTCGGTGTTGCGACTCAGTCTCCTGAGTTGCGCTCACGCTTCAGCGGCAAGCCTGAGTATGTCGTCAACTTCTTCGAGTACATCGCTCAGGAAGTTCGCGAGATTCTCGCCGAGCTTGGCTTCCGCTCTATCGAAGAAGCGGTCGGTCACAGCGAATTCCTTAACTTCAACTCTGCCATCAAGCATTGGAAGGCCGATGGTCTCGACCTCGCCCC